>NZ_PIRZ01000002.1:0-300000 GCF_003048575.1 Campylobacter concisus
TTTATTAATAGCCGAGATAAGAAATCAGAAACTTTAGTCTTCCAAATCGATATCTACTTTTTCAACATTTGTTATGATGTCTTTTGTATTTTTTTCGATATCGTGTTTATTTTTTTCAATAAGTGATCTATTTTGTCCAATCAAATCCCTATTTTCTTTAATGCCATCACTATTTTGTTCAATTAATTTGCTAAGAGTTGATATTCTTTTCTCATAACGTATCATTAGAAAATAAATTACGTAAATTAGTAATAAAATTATCGCCCAAGGTAAAAATTGCATATTAAATCCTTATATATTTTTTTGTAATTATAGAAATTTTAGCTTTTAAAAAAAATAAAACCATAAAAATTATACATATTTTATAAATACTTAATAATGCATTACGGATTTAAATGTAATAAAAATTTGTATTCTTAAATGGCTGTATTTTATGATTTTAATTTTTATGAAAATTTTTTAAATTTCCCTTGACTTTTACCTTGTTTTGATATATAATTGCCACTTCACAAAACAGGTGCTGGTGTAGCTCAGTTGGTAGAGCTACTGCCTTGTAAGCAGTGGGTCGGCGGTTCAAGTCCGTTCACCAGCTCCATTTTTGTAACAGTGTTTGACCAGAAAATACCAAAATAGTTTATTAATGTTTAAGGTGAGATACTCAAGCGGCCAACGAGGGCAGACTGTAAATCTGCTGACTATGTCTTCCGTGGTTCGAATCCACGTCTCACCACCATTGTTATGCGGGAGTAGCTCAGTTGGCTAGAGCATCAGCCTTCCAAGCTGAGGGTCGCGGGTTCGAGCCCCGTTTCCCGCTCCAAAATTTGGGAAAATAAACTGGGAGCTGTATCTAGATTTTACTAAACACAGTTATTCCTTACTTTATTTTCAAAATTTTTAGTTGTTTGTATTATTTAATTGGAATCATCTCTGCCAAGCGTTTTTCGCTCATATGGCTCAGAGGTAGAGCACTTCCTTGGTAAGGAAGAGGTCGCGGGTTCAAGTCCCGCTATGAGCTCCACTGGTTAATATGATTTTATTATGATTATACAAATTTGGTAAGAAAAAAGACATATATCACATACGGAGGAAAAGATGGCTAAAGAAAAATTTTCACGTAACAAGCCGCACGTAAACATAGGTACTATTGGTCACGTAGATCATGGTAAAACTACATTAACAGCTGCAATATCTGCTGTTCTTTCACGCAAAGGACTTGCTGAGCTAAAAGATTATGATAATATTGATAATGCTCCAGAAGAAAAAGAGCGTGGTATTACAATTGCTACTTCACATATTGAGTACGAGACAGAGAAACGCCACTATGCCCACGTTGACTGCCCTGGTCACGCCGACTATGTAAAAAATATGATTACAGGTGCTGCACAAATGGATGGAGCTATTCTGGTTGTTTCTGCAGCTGATGGTCCAATGCCACAAACTAGAGAGCATATTTTATTATCACGCCAAGTTGGTGTTCCATACATTGTTGTTTTCATGAACAAAGCTGATATGGTTGATGATGCAGAGCTACTTGAGTTGGTTGAAATGGAAATCCGCGAATTACTTAATGAGTATAATTTTCCAGGCGATGATACACCTATTGTTTCTGGTTCAGCACTTAAAGCTCTTGAAGAGGCAAAAGCTGGTCAAGATGGCGAATGGTCAGTAAAAATTATGGAATTAATGGACGCAGTTGATAGCTATATTCCAACTCCAGTTCGTGCAACAGATAAAGATCTTCTTATGCCAATCGAAGATGTTTTTTCGATTTCAGGTCGTGGTACAGTTGTAACTGGTAGAATTGAAAAAGGTGTTATAAAAGTTGGTGACACAATTGAAATTGTTGGTATTAAGCCAACTCAAACAACAACAGTTACTGGTGTTGAAATGTTTAGAAAAGAGATGGATCAAGGCGAAGCTGGTGATAATGTCGGCGTTCTTCTCCGTGGTACCAAGAAAGAGGATGTCGAGCGTGGTATGGTTCTTTGCAAACCTAAATCAATTACCCCTCATACAAAATTTGAAGGCGAAGTCTATATCTTGACAAAAGAAGAGGGTGGTCGCCATACTCCTTTCTTTAATAACTATAGACCACAATTCTACGTAAGAACAACTGATGTTACTGGCTCAATTACACTCCCAGAAGGAACAGAGATGGTTATGCCAGGTGATAATGTAAGAATTTCTGTTGAATTGATTGCTCCAGTAGCACTTGAAGAAGGCACTCGTTTTGCTATCCGTGAAGGTGGTAGGACTGTTGGTTCAGGTGTTGTTTCAAAAATACTTGGTTAATTTATAAAAATTTGTCAAAGGGAGGATATCCCTTTGATATCTTAATAAGGACTTATATGAGAATTAAAATTGGTTTAAAATGCTCCGAAAGTGGTGATATAAATTATACAACAACTAAAAATAGTAAAACTACTACGGATAAAGTTGAACTTAAAAAGTATTGCCCAAGATTAAAAAAACATACTATTCATAAAGAAGTTAAATTAAAAAGTTAATTAAGAAGCTATTAGGGCAATAGCTCCAACGGTAGAGCGCTGGATTCCAAATCCAATGGCTGGGGGTTCGAATCCCTCTTGCCCTGCCACGACTAAGGTTAAGATTATGGAGAAAATTATAAATTATATTAAGCTTTCTAAATTGGAAATAATGAAGGTTATCTATCCTACAAAAGAACAAATTAGAAATGCTTTTTTTGCAGTTTTTATCGTAGTTGCTGTTGTATCACTTTTTTTAGCTCTTGTCGATGTTATTATGTCCTTTGTTCTATCTAAAGTTATATGATATAAGGAAAAGTAATGTCACATAAATGGTATGCTATACAGACTTACGCTGGAAGCGAAATGGCAGTAAAAAGAGGAATTGAAAATTTAGTAAAAGATCATGGAATAGAAGATCAGCTAAAAGAAGTTATAGTTCCTACAGAAGACGTAATTGAGATAAAAAATGGTAAGCAAAAAATCAACGAAAGAACTCTTTATCCAGGTTATGCTTTTGCATGCTTAGACCTTGATACAGCTCTTTGGCACAGGATTCAATCTTTACCAAAAGTTGGACGTTTTATTGGTGAGGCCAAAAAACCTACGCCATTATCTGAAAAAGATATAAATACTATTTTGGAAAAAGTTCAAAAAAGGGCTGCACCAAAACCTAAGATATTCTTTGAGGATGGTGAGAGTGTTCGTATAACAGAAGGTCCTTTTGCTAACTTTACAGGTATTGTTGAAGAATATGACATGATACATGGCAAACTTAGGCTTAATGTTTCTATTTTTGGTAGAAGCACCCCTGTTGATATTTTGTATTCACAAGTTGAGAAGATAATTTAAGGAGCAAAAAATGGCTAAAAAAGTTATAGGTGAAATAAAATTACAAATTGCTGCAACAAAAGCAAACCCTAGTCCGCCGGTTGGTCCAGCTCTTGGACAAAAAGGTGTTAATATTATGGAATTTTGTAAAGCCTTTAATGAGAGAACAAAAGATATGGTTGGGTTTAATATTCCAGTTGTTATAACTGTTTATGCTGATAAAAGTTTTACATTTATCACAAAACAGCCTCCTGCTACAGATCTTATTAAAAAGGCTGCAGGTATAACAAAAGGAACTGATAATCCTTTAAAAAATAAAGTAGGCAAACTAACAAAAGCTCAAGTTTTGGAAATAGTTGAGAAAAAACTTGTTGATTTAAATACAAACGATAGAGAGCAAGCAGCTAAAATTATTGCTGGTTCAGCTCGATCAATGGGTGTCGAAGTAATAGACTAAAACCTTTACCGTCAGGTTGATTAGCAAAAGACGGAAGCAATATATATGCGGAGAAATTTATGGGAAAAACTAGCAAGAGATTTCAAGAATTGCTCAAAAAAGTAGAGCAAGATAAAATTTATAACCTTAGCGAAGCTATTGACACAGTTAAAACTTTGGCTTCTGCTAAATTTAATGAAACAGTTGAGATCGCATTAAAATTAAATGTTGATCCAAGACATGCTGATCAAATGGTTCGTGGTTCAGTTGTTTTGCCGGCCGGTACAGGTAAAACTGTAAGAGTTGCTGTTATTGCTAAAGATGCTAAAGCTGATGAGGCAAAGGCAGCTGGTGCTGATATTATTGGTGCAGATGATTTAATTGAAGATATACAAAAAGGTATAATGAATTTTGATGTTCTTATAGCTACTCCAAACTTAATGGGTCTTGTAGGTAAGGTCGGTAGAATTTTGGGACCAAAAGGATTAATGCCAAATCCAAAAACTGGTACAGTTACAATGGATGTTGCACAAGCTGTTAATAATGCAAAAAGTGGTCAAGTAAATTTCCGTGTTGATAAGCAAGGAAATATACATGCAGGCCTTGGTAAAGTTAATTTTACTAAAGAACAATTAAATGAAAATATTTCAACATTTATTAAAGCGATCAATAAACATAAGCCTGCAACCGCAAAGGGTAGATATGTTAAAAATGCTTTATTGTCTTTGACAATGAGCCCATCTATAGCTCTTGATACTCAAGAAGTTATGGACTTAAAATAAAACTAAAAATTAAAATTTATATCTTAGATTGGAGATAGCCGAGGCCATTGGGCTTAATTGATTCGACCCGCTCTGCTTGAAATTACCGGTCGGAAAGGAGAAAAAGTGACACGTAACGAAAAAACTGAAGTTGTTGCAAAATTAGAGAGTGAATTTAAAACTGCTGAAGCTATTGTAGTTTGTGACTATCGTGGCCTTTCAGTAAAGAAACTTGAAGTTTTAAGAAATTCTGCTAAAGAACAAAATGTAAAAGTTCAGGTGATTAAAAATACTCTTGCAAATATTGCTCTTAAAAATTCTGATAAAGTCGGAATGGAACTCAAAGATACAAATATCTATCTTTGGAGCGAAGATCAATTGGCAGTAACAAAAGTAGCCGCAAAATTTGAAGAGTCTAATGCTGATCTTTTCAAAATAAAAACAGCTTATATTGATGGCGAAGTTGCTAGCGTTGATAAAGTTAAAGCTCTATCTAAAATGCCTAGCCGTGATGAGCTTATTGCGATGCTTTTACAAGTTTGGAATGCGCCAATTCAAAATTTCACAATTGGTTTGAATGCGCTTAAAGAGAAAAAAGAACAATCAGCTTAATTTAAATTAAAAAAATAATAAGGATTAAAAATGGCAATTACTAAAGAAGATGTATTAGAGTTTATATCTAATCTTTCTGTACTTGAACTTAGTGAACTTGTAAAAGAGTTCGAAGAGAAATTTGGTGTTAGCGCAGCTCCTGTAATGGTAGCTGGTGGTGCTGTTGCAGCAGGCGGTGCAGCAGCTGCAGCAGAGGAAAAAACAGAATTTAACATTGTCTTGGTTGATTCTGGTGATAAGAAAATCAACGTTATTAAAGTTGTTAGAGCGCTTACTGGTCTTGGTCTTAAAGAAGCCAAAGACGCAGTTGAGGGAACACCATCTGTTCTTAAAGAAGGTGTTAGCAAAGATGAGGCTGAGGCAGCTAAAAAAGAGCTTGAAGAAGCTGGTGCTAAGGTTGAACTTAAATAATTTTTTATTATTTGAGCTTAATATTTCAAGAGAGGGCAAAGCCCCTCTCTTTTTTAAATTTTAGATGCCTTTTTAAAAGGCTATACTTTTCTTTCAAAATTACCACGAGGTAGATGCAATGTTAAATAGCTTATACTCAGGAAATCGTCTTAGGGTTGACTTCTCTAATGTCGTTAAGGAGATAGACGTTCCGAACCTACTACAACTACAAAAAAAGAGCTTTGATAATTTTTTAAATTTAAATAACAATCAAGCAGAAAGCGGTATAGAAAAAGTTTTTAAATCAATCTTTCCAATACATGATCCGCAAAATCGTTTGACTTTAGAATATGTTGGCTCAGAAATTGGAAAACCAAAATATACGATCAGAGAGTGTATAGAAAGAGGTCTTACATACTCTGTAAATTTAAAGATGAAAATACGCCTTATCGTTCATGAGAAAGATGATAAGACAGGTGATAAAGTCGGTGTTAAAGATATAAAAGAACAAGAAATTTTTATACGTGAAATTCCACTAATGACTGATAGAATTTCATTTATTATAAATGGTGTTGAGCGTGTTGTTGTAAATCAACTTCATAGAAGCCCAGGTGTTATTTTTAAACAAGAAGAGAGCGCGACCGTTGCAAATAAATTAATTTATACAGCTCAAATAATACCAGACCGTGGCTCTTGGCTACACTTTGAATATGACACAAAAGATATTTTATATGTTAGGATAAATAAACGCAGAAAAGTACCAGTAACTATATTATTTAGGGCACTTGGATATAAAAAACAAGATATTATTAAGTTGTTTTACCCGATACAAAATTTAATTATTAAAAATAACAAATTTTTAACTCTTTTTAATCCTGAAGATTATTTGGGAAGAGTTGAATATGATATAAAAAACGAAGATGGAGAAATTCTTCACCAAGCAGGCAAACGTCTTACTAAGAAAAAAGCTGACAAGTTGATCGAGGATGGAGTAAAATTTGTTGAATACCCAGTTGAAGCACTTATTGGTAGATATTTGGCAAATCCTGTAATAAATACAGAGAGTGGAGAAATTTTATATGATACACTATCTGCTCTTGACGAGAATAAACTTGCAAAAATTTTAGCTGAGCATGAAAGTATTGAGATTATAAATAACTCTGCTGCTGGTGTTGATGATGCAATTATAAATTCTTTCATAGCTGACAACGATATGCTTAAGGTTTTAAAACAAACTGAGGGCGTGGATGATGAAAATGATCTTGCGGCTATTAGAATTTATAAGGTTATGAGACCAGGAGAGCCAGTTGTAAAAGAGGCTGCAAAGAGTTTTGTAAATGATATGCTATTTAACCCTGAGAGATACGATTTAACAAAAGTTGGTCGTATGAAAATGAACCATAAGCTCTCTCTTGACGTGCCAGAATACGTTACTTTACTAACAAGTGAAGATATCATAAAAACTGCAAAATATCTTATAAAGGTTAAAAACGGACAAGGTCACATTGATGATCGCGACCACCTTGGTAACCGCCGTATAAGGTCAATCGGTGAGCTACTCGCTAGCGAACTTCACCTTGGTTTTGTAAAGATGCAAAAGGCAATCCGTGACAAATTTACAAGCTTAAGCAATAATACTGAAGAGATTATGCCATATGACCTCATTAATCCAAAAATGATTACTGCCACAATTATGGAATTTTTCACAGGCGGTCAGCTAAGCCAGTTTATGGACCAGACAAACCCACTTAGTGAAGTTACTCACAAGCGCCGTCTATCTGCACTTGGCGAGGGTGGCTTAGTAAAAGAGCGTGCTGGATTTGAAGTGCGCGACGTTCATCCAACTCATTACGGTAGAATTTGTCCAGTTGAGACTCCAGAAGGTCAAAATATTGGTCTTATCAATACGCTTTCAACCTATGCAAAAGTAAATGATCTTGGCTTTGTTGAAGCTCCTTACAAAAAAGTTATAGATGGCAAAGTAACTGATGAGATAGTTTATTTAACCGCAACTCAAGAAGAGGGTAATGTTATAGCTCCAGCATCAACCAAACTTGATGAAAATGGGCATATCGTTGAGGACTTGATTGAGGTTAGAAAAGATGGCGAGATGATGCTTGCGCGTAGAGAAGATGTTACTTTGATCGACCTTTGTTCTGGTATGATAGCTGGTGTTGCGGCTTCACTTATTCCATTCCTAGAGCATGATGATGCTAACCGTGCTCTAATGGGTTCAAACATGCAACGTCAGGCAGTACCACTACTTCGTTCAACTGCTCCTATTGTTGGAACAGGTATGGAAAGCGTTATTGCAAGAGATGCATGGGAAAGCGTAAAAGCAAGACGTAGTGGTGTGGTTGAAAAGGTTGATAATAAAAATATATTCATTTTAGGCGAAGACGAAGCTGGTCCATATATCGATCACTACTCTTTAGAGAAAAATTTAAGAACAAACCAAAATACGACATTTTCACAACATCCAATTGTTAAAAAAGGCGATGAGATCGTTGCTGGTCAAATAATTGCTGACGGTCCAAGTATGGAAAAAGGCGAGCTAGCTATCGGTAAAAATGCACTAATTGCATTTATGCCTTGGAATGGCTACAACTACGAGGATGCGATCGTTATTAGTGAAAAAATGATACGTGAAGATGCTTTTACAAGTGTCCATATCTATGAAAAAGAGATCGAGGCTCGTGAGCTAAAAGATGGTGTTGAAGAGATAACAAAAGATATACCAAACGTCAAAGAAGAGGAGCTTATGCACCTTGATGAGAGTGGTATTGTCAAAATTGGTACAGAGATTAAGCCTGGTATGATCCTTGTTGGTAAAGTATCTCCAAAAGGTGAAGTTAAGCCAACTCCAGAAGAGAGGCTACTACGCGCTATCTTTGGTGAAAAAGCTGGCCACGTCGTAAATAAATCGCTATACGCTTCAGCTTCAATGGAAGGCGTAGTTGTTGATGTTAAAATTTTTACCAAAAAAGGTTATGAAAAAGATAGCAGAACAAATAAAGCTTACGAAGAAGAGAAGACTCTTTTAGAAAAAGAACATCATGATAGACTACTTATGCTAGACCGCGAAGAGATGTTAAAAGTTACAGCACTTCTTTCTAAAAATCCACTAGCAAGTGATCAAGAGGTAAATAAAAAAGAGTATAAGAAAGGCTCAAAGATCAATAAGGCTGATCTTGAAAATATAAATAGATTTACTCTAAATGCTATCGTTAAAAGCTTTTCAAAAGATATCCAAAAGAAATATGATGAGCTAAAAAATTACTTCCAAAATGAGAAGAAAAAGCTCAAAGAAGAGCACGATGCTAAGATAGAAATTTTAGAAAAAGATGACATTTTACCAAGTGGCGTTGTAAAACTTGTAAAAGTTTATATAGCTACAAAACGCAAACTAAAAGTTGGCGATAAAATGGCTGGACGTCACGGTAATAAAGGTATCGTTTCAAATATAGTTAGAGAAGTCGATATGCCTTATCTTCCAAGCGGTCAGATCGTTGATATCGTGCTAAACCCACTTGGCGTTCCAAGCCGTATGAATATCGGTCAAATTTTAGAGAGCCACCTTGGCCTTGTTGGCTACCGCTTAGGCGAGCAGATCAATGAAATTTTTGAGACCAAAAAAGGCGAGTGGATAAAAGAGCTAAGAGCTAAGATGATAGAGATAGCAGGCGTTGCTAAGCTAATGGATGCTAAAAAAGCTCTTGGCAAGATGAGTGACGAGAAGCTTCTTGAATACGCAAAAGATTGGAGTAATGGCGTAAGATTTGCAACTCCAATTTTTGAAGGCGTTAAGGCTGATGAATTTGCAAAACTATTTGAGATGGCAAAGATAGATAGCGATGGTAAAACTGAACTATATGACGGACGCACAGGCTCAAAGATAAGAGAACGCGTTAATGTTGGTTGTATGTATATGCTAAAACTTCACCACTTGGTTGATGAAAAAGTTCACGCAAGAAGTACGGGACCATACAGCCTTGTTACACAACAACCAGTCGGCGGTAAGGCACTATTTGGTGGTCAAAGGTTTGGTGAGATGGAGGTTTGGGCACTTGAGGCTTATGGTGCCGCTCATACACTAAGAGAGATGCTAACTGTAAAATCAGATGATGTTGAGGGAAGACTTTCTGCTTACAAAGCTTTAACAAGAGGTGAAAACGTTCCTGAGACTGGTATCCCTGAGACGTTCTTTGTTCTAACAAACGAGCTAAAATCACTAGCTCTTGATGTAGAAGTATATGATGAGGATGAGACAAATGAAACTAACTAATTTAAAACCAGTTGAGATAAAAGAAGAGCATAGACCTCGTGATTTTGAAGCTTTTCAACTTCGTTTAGCAAGTCCTGAGAAGATAAAATCTTGGAGTTACGGCGAGGTTAAAAAGCCAGAAACTATCAACTACCGCACACTAAAGCCTGAGCGTGATGGATTGTTTTGTGCGAAAATTTTTGGACCGATCCGTGACTACGAGTGCCTTTGTGGTAAATATAAAAAGATGCGTTATAAGGGTATCAAATGCGAAAAGTGCGGTGTTGAAGTAACGACATCTAAAGTACGCCGCTCTCGCATGGGTCACATTGAGCTTGTAACTCCAGTGGCTCACATCTGGTATGTAAATTTCTTGCCAAGCCGTATTGGTGCACTTCTTGGTATTAAGATGAAGGATCTTGAGCGCGTACTTTACTATGAGGCATACATTGTTGATAATGCTGGCGAGGCTTATTACGACAATGAAAATTCTAAAAAAGTTGAAAAATACGACGTTTTAAATGAAGAGCAATATCAAAGCCTAGCTTCAAGATATGAAGAGACTGGTTTTACAGCTAGAATGGGTGGTGAGGTCATCTATGACATGCTAGCCGAGCTTGATTTGATGGAAATTTTAAATCAACTAAAAGAAGAGATGGAGTCTACAAATTCTGAGGCCAAGAAAAAGACTATCGTAAAACGCCTAAAAGTTATCGAGAGCTTTTTAAATTCAGGCAACCGCCCAGAGTGGATGATGATAACAAATTTACCAGTTCTTCCACCTGATCTTAGACCGCTAGTCAGCCTTGATGGTGGTAAATTTGCTGTTTCAGACGTAAACGACCTATATCGTCGCGTAATAAACAGAAATAGCCGTCTAAAACGTCTACTTGAGCTTGACGCACCTGAGATCATTATAAGAAATGAAAAGAGAATGCTTCAAGAGGCTGTTGATGCGCTATTTGATAATGGCCGCAGAGCAAATGCAGTAAAAGGTGCAAATAAGCGCCCACTAAAATCACTAAGCGAGATTATCAAAGGTAAGCAAGGCCGCTTCCGTCAGAATTTGCTAGGTAAGCGTGTTGACTTCTCTGGACGTTCTGTTATTGTTGTTGGTCCAAAGCTAAAGATGGATCAGTGTGGTCTTCCAAAGAAAATGGCTCTAGAACTATTTAAACCACATTTGCTTGCTCGCCTTGAAGAAAAAGGCTATGCAACAACTGTTAAGCAAGCTAAAAAGATGATAGAAGATAAGACAAATGAGGTTTGGGAGTGCCTAGAAGAGGTCGTTAAAGACTATCCAGTTATGCTAAACCGTGCTCCAACACTTCACAAGCTTTCTATCCAAGCGTTTCACCCAGTGCTTGTTGAGGGCAAGGCGATCCAGCTTCATCCATTAGTTTGTGCTGCATTCAACGCGGACTTTGACGGCGACCAAATGGCTGTTCACGTGCCACTATCACAAGAGGCTATCGCTGAGTGCAAAATTTTGATGCTTAGCTCAATGAACATCTTGCTTCCTGCAAGTGGTAAGGCTATCACAGTTCCTTCACAAGATATGGTTTTAGGAATTTATTATTTAAGCCTAGAGAGAAATGACGAAAAAGGTGCAAATAAAATTTTCTCAAGCGTTGATGAAGTAATGATCGCTGAAGAGGCTAATACCCTTGGTCTTCACGCTAAAATCAAAACAATGGTTGATAACAAGATCATCTTTACAACAGCTGGTCGCTTGATCTTAAGAGCGATACTTCCTGATTTTGTCCCTGAAAATATGTGGAATAAGATCATGAAGAAAAAAGACATTGCAAATTTGGTTGATTATGTTTATAGAAATGGCGGCCTTGAAGTAACGGCCGATTTCCTTGATAAGCTTAAAAATTTAGGCTTTAGATATGCTACAAAAGCGGGAATTTCTATCTCTATTGCTGATATCATCGTGCCTGATAGCAAGCAAAAATATATTGACGAAGCTAAGAAAAAAGTTCGTGAAATTCAAAAGCAATACGGCGCTGGTCTTTTAACAGACAGTGAGAGATACAACAAGATCATTGATATCTGGACAGATACAAACAACAGCGTTGCAAGCGAGATGATGAAACTTATTCAAAACGATAAAGGTGGATTTAACTCAATTTATATGATGGCAGACTCAGGTGCGAGAGGTAGTGCAGCACAAATTCGCCAGCTAGCTGGTATGCGTGGTCTTATGGCAAAACCTGATGGCTCAATTATTGAAACACCGATCATTTCAAACTTCCGTGAAGGTCTAAATATAATGGAGTACTTTAACTCTACCCACGGAGCTAGAAAGGGTCTTGCAGATACCGCGCTAAAAACCGCTAACGCCGGTTATTTAACAAGAAAACTAATCGACGTTGCTCAAAACGTTAAAGTCACTATGCATGACTGCGGTACGCACGAGGGTGTTGAGATCACAGATATCACAGAGAGCGGCGAGCTAATAGAAAGCCTTGAAGAAAGAGTCTTGGGCCGTGTTTTAGCAGATGATGTGATCGATCCTATAACAAATGAAATTTTATTTAGCGAAGGCACTCTACTTGATGAAGAAAAAGCTAGAGCTATAACTGAGGCTGGTATAAAATCAGTGAGCATTAGAACGCCTATCACGTGCAAGGCACCAAAAGGCGTTTGTGCAAAATGCTACGGCTTAAACTTGGGTGAGGGCAAACTTGTAAAACCAGGTGAAGCAGTTGGTATCATTTCAGCTCAATCTATCGGTGAGCCAGGTACACAGCTAACGCTAAGAACATTCCACATCGGTGGTACGGCTTCTACTGAGCAACAAGATCGCCAAGTTATCGCTCAAAAAGAAGGCTTTATTAGATATTACAACCTTAGCACATACGAAAATAACGGTAAAAAGATCGTTGCAAATAGAAGAAGTGCGGCTGTGCTACTTGTTGAACCAAAGATTAAATCAACAATTGACGGCAAAATAGAGATCGAATATGCCCACGAAGATGTAAATATCGTGATAAAAGGTAAAAAAGAAGAGGTTAAATATACAATTAGAAGAAATGATCTTGCTAAGCCAAACGAATTAGCTGGTGTTAGCGGAAAGATCGAAGGAAAGATGTATATACCTTATGTAAGTGGCGATAAAGTAAAAGAGAATGAAAGTATCGTTGAGATCATAAAAGAGGGTTGGAATATCCCAAATCGTATCCCATACGCTAGTGAACTTAAAATTTCAGACGGAGATCCTGTAACTCGTAAAATTTTAGCCGACGCAAATGGTGTAGTTAAATTTTTCATATTAAAAGGTGATTATCTTGATAGGGTTAAAGATATCAAAAAAGGTCACAAAGTAACTGAAAAAGGTTTCTTTGTAGTTGTTTCTGATAAAGATGGACGTGAGGCGGTTCGCCATTATATCCCAAGAAATTCTATCATCCAAGTTTCTGATAATGATGCAGTTGAGAGAGCGACAGTAGTTTCGTTACCTGAAAAAGATGATAAGTTGATTATTGCTGAGTGGGATCCATACTCAACTCCAACTATTGCTGAAGAAGCCGGTGTGGTTAGTTTTGAAGATATTGAGCCAGGATACAGCGCTACTGAGCAAGCAGATGAGGCGACTGGACAAAGACGTCTTGTTATCAATGAGTATTTGCCAAGCGGTGTAAAACCTGCGATTATTATCGCTACTAAAAAAGGAAATTTAATTAAGTATCCGCTTGATCCAAAAACCGCGATCTTTGTCTCAAGTGGCGATGAAGTAGCACAGGCTGATATTTTGGCTAAGACTCCAAAAGCTGTTGCTAAGTCAAAAGATATTACCGGTGGTCTTCCAAGAGTTAGTGAGCTATTTGAAGCAAGACGTCCTAAAAATACAGCTATCGTTGCAGAGATTGATGGTGTGGTTAGATTTGATAAGCCACTTCGCTCAAAAGAGCGCATAATTATCCAAGCCGAAGATGGCACAACTGCTGAGTATTTGATCGAGAAAAGTCGTCAGATACAAGTAAGAGACGGTGAATTTGTCCATGCTGGCGAGAAACTAACTGATGGGCTAATCTCAAGCCACGATATTTTAAGAATTCTTGGCGAAAAAGCGCTTCATTATTATTTGATTAGCGAGATTCAACAAGTTTATCGTCGCCAAGGTGTTGCGATCGCAGATAAACATATCGAGATCATTGTCTCTCAAATGCTTCGCCAAGTCAAAATCGTTGATAGTGGAAATACAAATTTCATAGTTGGCGATATGGTCTCAAGAAATAAATTTAAAGAAGAGAACGAGCGCATCATGAACATGGGTGGTGAGCCAGCTATTGCTGAGCCGATCTTGTTAGGCGTTACAAGAGCGGCTATTGGAAGTGATAGTGTGATCTCTGCTGCATCGTTCCAAGAGACAACTAAAGTCTTAACAGAAGCATCGATTGCTGCTAAATTTGACTATCTTGAAGATCTAAAAGAGAACGTTATCCTCGGACGTATGATCCCAGTTGGAACTGGTTTTTATAAGGATAAAAAAGTAAAAATCAAAGAAAACTAATACTTCAAGCCCCTATTTTGGGGCTTAACCTCTTTATAAAATTAAATCAATTAAAAATTTACAAGCTATTAACTATCACCTAATAAAATCCTTATCTTTAAATCACATCATGGAGAATTTATGAAAAACATTGATCTTGGACTTTTATTTATACGTTTAGGACTTGGTATCTGCCTTTTTATGCATGGTTTTGGTAAAATTTTACATGGACTTAGTGGGGTAAAAGGTATACTAGTAAATGCTGGTTTACCTGGATTTTTGGCATATTTTTCTTACCTTGGAGAGGTCTTAGCGCCAATTATGTTAATTATTGGTTTTTATTCAAGGGTAGGCGCTATCCTAGTTTTAGGTACTAGTATTACTATTTTATACTCGTACTATGGATTTGCAAATTTATTTGCATTAAATGAGGTTAATGGCTTTAAATCGGAACTTATCTATCTTTATATTGCTATTTCACTTTGTATTCTTTTGATAGGTAGTGGCAAATATGCTGTCAAACAAGACTAATACAAAATAAAGACAGCAGAGTTTTTATAAAATCAAGAATTAGATGAGTAAATCTAACTTATTAACCGTTATTTAAGTTTATTTTAAATAAAATTAGGTCTTTTTAATAAATTTAGTTGAAAGGAATTATTGTGCCAACCATAAATCAATTGGTCAGAAAAGAACGCAAGAAAGTGATTGTTAAGTCAAAATCTCCAGCGTTAAAAGAGTGCCCTCAAAGAAGAGGAGTTTGCACTAGGGTTTATACTACAACTCCTAAAAAACCAAACTCAGCTTTGAGGAAAGTTGCCAAAGTTAGGCTAACAAGCGGTTTTGAAGTCATCAGCTATATCGGCGGTGAAGGTCATAACCTACAAGAACACAGTATCGTTTTAGTTCGCGGTGGTAGGGTTAAAGACTTACCGGGTGTTAAATATCACATCGTTCGTGGTGCACTTGATACTGCTGGTGTTGCAAAAAGAACAGTTTCTCGTTCTAAATATGGTGCAAAACGCCCTAAAGCTGGCGCTGCAGCTGCAACAAAAAAGTAAAAATTTAGGTTCGCAGACGTTGCTAAAATTTGCAAACGTTTGAGTAAAATTTCATAAAAATTTGAAGGAAAGATCAAAATGAGAAGAAGAAAAGCCCCTGTAAGGGAAGTCTTACCTGATCCGATTTACGGAAATAAAATAATCACTAAATTTATTAATTCTCTTATGTATGATGGCAAAAAAAGTGTCGCTACTGAGATAATGTATGGTGCTATCAAAGCTATCGAAAAGAAAAATGCTGAAGTTAAAGGCATTGACGTTTTTAACGATGCTATTGAAAATGTAAAACCTATTTTAGAAGTTAAATCACGCCGTGTTGGTGGTGCTACTTATCAAGTACCAGTTGAGGTTCGCCCAGCTCGCCAACAAGCTCTTGCTATTCGCTGGCTTATAACTTACGCTAGAAAGAGAAGCGAAAGAACTATGATAGATAAACTAGCGAATGAGCTCTTAGATGCGGCAAACTCAAAAGGTGCATCTTTCAAGAAGAAGGAAGATACTTACAAGATGGCAGAGGCTAATAAAGCATTTGCTCACTACCGCTGGTAAGAAAGAATTAATATGGCAGAGAGAAAAACGCCTTTACATAAGGTAAGAAATATCGGTATTGCGGCTCACATTGATGCTGGAAAGACAACTACTAGTGAGAGAATTTTATTCTTTACCGGCATGAGCCATAAAATAGGTGAGGTTCATGATGGTGCTGCTACCATGGACTGGATGGAACAAGAAAAAGAGCGTGGTATTACTATTACTTCAGCTGCAACTACGGCATTTTGGAAGGGTTATCAAATAAACCTAATTGACACTCCGGGACACGTTGACTTTACTATCGAAGTTGAGCGTTCTATGCGTGTTCTTGACGGTGCTGTTTCAGTATTTTGTTCTGTTGGTGGTGTTCAACCACAATCAGAAACTGTTTGGAGACAAGCAAATAAATATCACGTACCAAGAATCGTTTTTGTTAATAAAATGGATAGAATAGGTGCAAATTTCTTTAGAGTTGAAGAGCAGATTAGGGAAAGACTAAAAGCAAACCCAATACCTATTCAAATTCCTATAGGTGCTGAGGATAACTTTAGAGGTGTGGTTGACCTTGTAAGAATGAAAGCTTACGTTTGGAATGATGATAAAAAACCAACTGATTATGTTGAAGAAGAAATTCCAGCTGAAGTTAAAGATAAGGCTGAAGAATACCGTGCAAAACTAATCGAAGCTGTTTCTGAGACAGATGATAGCTTGATGGAGAAATTCTTTGCAGGCGAAGAACTAACTGAAGAAGAGATTAAAAAAGGTATTAAAGCAGGTTGCTTAAGAATGACTATTACACCTATGCTTTGTGGTACTGCGTTTAAGAACAAAGGTATCCAGCCTTTACTTGATGCTGTAGTTGATTATCTGCCAGCTCCTGATGAGATTGAAGCAATCAAAGGCGTTTATGAAGATGGTACTGAAGTAACTGTTGATAGTACTGATGATGGCGAATTTGCTGCTCTTGCGTTTAAAATCATGACTGACCCATTTGTTGGACAGCTAACATTTATTCGTGTATATAGAGGAAGCCTTGAAAGTGGTAGCTATGCTTACAACACAGTTCAAGACAATAAAGAGAGAATTGGCCGTCTATTAAAAATGCACTCAAATAAGCGCGAAGAAATTTCAGAGCTTTTTGCTGGTGAGATCGGTGCTGTTGTTGGTCTTAAAAATACTCTAACTGGCGATACTTTGGCTAGCGAAAAAGATAAAGTTATCTTAGAGAGAATGGATTTCCCAGATCCGGTTATCAGCGTTGCTGTTGAGCCAAAAACAAAAGCTGATCAAGAGAAGATGGCGATAGCTCTTCAAAAACTAGCTCAAGAAGATCCAAGCTTTAGAGTTAGCACAGATGAAGAGAGCGGACAGACTATCATTAGCGGTATGGGTGAGCTTCACTTGGAAATTATTGTCGATCGTATGCTTCGCGAATTTAAAGTCGATGCTGAAGTTGGTCAACCACAAGTTGCTTACCGCGAGACTATCCGCAAGACAGTTGAGCAAGAGTATAAATACGCTAAACAATCAGGCGGCCGTGGTCAGTATGGTCACGTATTCCTACGTATCGAGCCACTTTCAGCTGCTAGCGGATTTGAGTTTGTTAACGACATCAAAGGTGGTGTTGTTCCAAAAGAATACATTCCAGCTGTTGAAAAGGGTTGTAAAGAGGCACTTCAAAGTGGTGTTCTTGCCGGCTATCCAGTTGAAGACGTCAAAGTTACACTATTTGATGGCAGCTACCACGAAGTTGACTCATCTGAGATGGCGTTTAAACTTGCTGCTTCAATGGGCTTTAAAGAGGGTGCTAGAAAAGCAGGTGCTGTTATTCTTGAACCTATGATGAAGGTTGAAGTTGAGACTCCAGAAGAGTATATGGGTGACGTTATCGGTGACCTTAACAAGCGCCGTGGTCAAGTAAACTCAATGGATGATAGAAGTGGCATCAAGATTATCGCTGCTTACTGCCCACTAGCACAAATGTTTGGTTATTCAACAGACCTTCGCTCAATGACACAAGGTCGTGCGACTTACTCTATGGAATTTGACCACTACGAAGAAGTTCCTAAAAACGTAAGTGAAGAGATCATTAAAAAGAGAAATGGCTAGTTAGCCAAAAATAGGGCAGAGCGATCTGCCCTTTAAATTTAACCGCTTGGCTAAAAATAAACTAACTCACAAATTTGTCCTCATAGCTCAGCTGGATAGAGCGTAGAATTCCTAATTCTAAGGCCACAGGTTCGAACCCTGTTGGGGACACCATTGTATCATATATAATTTTTTGTAAAACACTTTTTATTTTAAAAATTTATACTAAATTTTTATAAGAAGACTGCCAATCCATAATATTTCAATAATTACAAGCAATAAAATTTATCAAACAAAATTTTATATATTTAACAATCTATGCTAATATCACACAAATTTTTATTTAAGGATGATAAATGAAAAGAATTTTACTTTTAGGGGCTGTTTGTTCTATGTTGTCTGCGGATGTTAAAACTATTCGAGTTACTCCAGACGTAATCAAAAATTATGATCAGATCGTTGATATCAGAACTCCACTTGAGTGGCAAGAGACTGGTATTATAGCAGGAGCAAAAACTATTACTTTTGATCCAAGCCAAAAAGAAGCATTTGTAGACGAGTTATCAAAATCAGTTGATCTCAAAAAGCCTGTTGCTATTATTTGCAGAAGTGGTAGAAGAAGTGCGGCTGCTGCGGCCATTATTGATAATGCTGATCTAAATATCATAAATTTAGATGGCGGTATGGGTAGTTTGATTGAGCAAGGCTATAAAACTACACCATATAAAAAATAAACAAATTTTTAAAATCTACTTTCTAACTACAAGATAAATTTCTTGTAGTTAAAATTTATATCAAATAATAAAAATTATTATTTGATTAACCGCTGATTAACTCTAACTGCATATAATTTCATCATATTTATAATAAAGAAGGAGACAAAATGTCAAAAGTTGTTTTACAATTAAATGTTATTCAGGCTGATGCAAATGCACTTTATATTAAATTTCACGATCTTCATTGGAATGTAAAAGGTATTCAATTTTTTAGCGTTCATGAATACACAGAAAAGGCTTACGAAGATATGAGTGAGATATTTGACGATGCAGCTGAGAGAGCTCTTATGCTTGGTGGTAGACCTATAGTTAAGGCTGAAGAGCTAGCAAAAGTTACTCATATCAAACACGAGCCAAAAGAAATTTACACTCCAACAGAGGTTTTAGAGATTGTCTTGGCTGATTATAAACACCTTTTGGGCGAGTTTAAAAAGCTTGACGAGCTTGCAGAAGGTGATACAACAACTCAAATGTATGCACAAGATCAAATCGCAAAATTTGAAAAAGCCATCTGGATGCTAAACGCAACACTTAGTAAATAACTACTAGCGGGAGTTTTCCCGCTCTATCTAAATAAATTCTACTTTTTGGCGATATTGATTTTATAAATTCTAAGGAGCCAAAATGAAAATTTCTCAAATCGCAAACTCATATAATAGTTCAAGTATAAAAGAAAATGTAAAATCAGAAATTTCGCTTCATAAAGATGAAAAGGATATCTCTAAAAAAGAGTCTGAAATTACAAATTTAACAGCCAAAGACATTTCAAATAGCTACTTTTTGCAGTATCAAAAAGAGATCGTTAAAAGTAGTAGTTCAAATTTATTAGCCCAAGGTAGCTTAAGCTTTAATGCACCTAAAAATTTATCAGAAATTTTATCAGGACTTGATTTTGCAAGTATCGGCTATAACGGTAAATCTTTAAACGAGCTAAGTAGTGACGAGGCAGATGATCTTATTAGCGAGAATGGATTTTTTGGTATCACAAATACGGCTGATAGGATAGCTAGCTTTGTGCTAAATAGTGCAGGCGATGACGTAGAAAAACTAAAAGCTGGTAGAGAGGGTGTGGCAAAGGGTTTTGAGGATGCGAAGAAAATTTGGGGAGGTGAGCTTCCTAAAATTTCACAAAAGACTATTGAAAAGACCCTTGAGACACTTGATAAAAAGATCGCCGAGCTTGGCGGTAACGTTTTAAATGTTTCAGCTTAACTATCTTGGGCAGGCTCGCCTAAGATAAATTTATATGATTGTGCATATAAATTTAGATACGAGCCTTTAATTTCCCACAAAATTTATTTAATCTTAAAAGTTATACTTCGCCGTTTTACACTAAGGAGAAGAGATGAAAGCTAAAATTTTACTTCCACTGGCAACTACTATCATGTTTTTGGGTTGCTCATTTTTTGAAGACAATCCACCAGTACGAAAACAGCCAAGACAGGTCATGCAAAATACACCAGTAAAAAGCTCGATCAAAGGTTTTATAAAAGAGGTTACTTATAAAGATTCAAAATACTGCTATGAAATAGTGGCGAGCGATACAAAAAATCACAAACTCAATAAAGCAAATTTTTGTGCAAATAGATACTATTATGATAAAGGCGACTTAGTCTATGCGACCTTTTATGCAGATAAACTTATAGATATGTTGCTTATAAAAGAGGGTGGCTCTAGTGGCTTATATAATGGTATAAAAAAGCCGCAAAATGAAGTGGTTATTAAAAGAAAAAATGTAAAAACAAATATCGAAGTGCCAAAAGAGGAAAAAATTTCTTTTTAATTACCGTTGATTTACTGCTTGCTTATATAATTTCAGTAGCAATCAAAACTAGAACTCCTTTTAAGGGGCAAAGCAATAGCCCCTTTTTCTTTTTACTCATTTTAATTTTTATCCTTAGTCTGTTTAAAATTATCAACTTTTATCTATTTTTGATTAATTAAGGTAAACGATCGGTAACTGAAATTAAAGAATTTTAAGCTTCATATTAAATTTTATTGATTATAATCGTCGACACAAAACCTTAAAAGGAGAAAAAATGAAACTAACAAAAATTAGTTTAGCCACTTTGGTTGCTTTAGGTGCATTTTCAAGCGTAGCAAGTGCTACTCCACTTGAAGAAGCTATAAAAAATGTAGATCTTTCAGGATTTGCAAGATATAGATATACAAATGATAAAAAACACGGTGAGTTTTCTAATACAAAATCAGAGTCTGGCTCAAAAGCTGGTCATCAATTTAAAGCAGTAGCAAATTTTAAAGCTGCTATTGATGATAACTTCTTTGGCGTTATTGGTTTAAGATATAACGCTACTGATAATTCTGGTGATAATACTCAGAACGATCAAGGTAGTCAAGAAATTGGCACAGATAAAACTAATACAACTGAGCCATTTAGAGTTCATCAGTTCTATCTTGGTTATAAAGCTGGAAACACTACTATAACAGCTGGCAAACAAGAGATCGGCTCATTCTTTACAGATGACGCTATCGGTACTGGTGTAAGAGTAGTAAATGAAGACATCGAAGGACTAACACTTACTGCTTTAGCTTTTGACGCAATTGAGGGTGATAGTGTTGAAAGTGATGGCGAGTTGTATGAAATTACAAGTTATTTAAATGATTATGATGCAGGTAATCTATATGCAGCTGGTATCGCTGGTTCATATGATCCTATCAATTTCCAACTATGGTATGCTAGCCTAACAAATCTAGCTGATCTACTTGCAGCTGATGTTTCAGCAAATTTTGCTATTAATGATGATGTTAGCTTAGGAGGTAGAGTTAACTATATAAATACTACTGTAGATAAAAGTGCAAAAGCACATCTTTCTAAAGCTATAAGTGAATCTAATGGCGTTGCAAACTATAATGATGGTAACTTCTATGCTGGCGAACTTACAGCTTCACTATTTGGCTTTGATTTGAGAGCTGGTTATATGGGTTGGAAAGTTGATAATAAAGGCGTAACATCATTTGCTCTTGAAGATAAAGGTAGTCTAATAGATGTTGGTGAGCTTACACTTGATCCAACTTGGGCTGATGGAAAAGCAAACCTAGTATATGGAACAGCTGGATATACATTTGATAAATTTACAGTTGGTGTTGATTACATAAAAGGCCACATTAAACACGCTGCAGCTGCTGGCGAAAATGGCAAAGAAAAAGTTGAAGAGATTACTCCAAGATTTGCATATGAGTATAGCAAAAAGCTAACATTTAGCTCATACTATGCATTCAAAACTTCAAAATTTGCTGATGAGGCTAAAAACAAAGAAGATCAATTCAGATTTGAAGCTAAATACTCATTCTAATCGTAGCTCATTAATCAACTTATGATATAATCCCGGGTCGGAGCAATCTGATCCGGGATTTTTAAATTTAGAGCAAAATTTCAAGGAAACTCATGAAAAATATCAAAATTTCTTTTTTGGCGTGTTTTTTGGTGGCAAATGCCTTTGCAGCTTCACAAGTCTACTATATAGAAGCTCGTGGTGAGTTTGGTAAAGAACTTGCTGAAATGGCAAAAAAGCAGGCTAATGATAGAAATGAAAAAGTAAATGTCTATGTCGATGAAGATCCAAGACGCTATAAAGATAATAGAATTTTAAAATTAGGCGTTGATAGGAAGGGCAGATATAGTGTTTCTTTGGGTAAGGAGCTTTATGAAAAGCAATGTGCTAGCTGCCATGGTGAAAATGCTGATAAAAGACCATTTGGTTCAACGCCTCTAAAAAATATGGATGCTAAGGATATTGAAGATAGCATCATCTCTTATAGAAGTGACTCAAGTTTTGGTGGAAGCGGTAAAAATGTAATGCAAAATCAAGCTAAAATTCTTTCAAATAATGATCTTGGCGCGATTCTTGCCTATCTAAAAGGCAAAGATGCTTTTGTTGAACAAGACACAAATGAAAACAAGCCAGTCTCTACCCAAACAAAGCAAGGCAGTTATTTAAGATAAGTTTCACTTTGATAGCTTTGTCATGATGTAAATAAAAGGAAGCAGATGTTAAATCCAAAATCATTATTTTTAAGTATGGGCTCAGCTATCATTTTGATGATAATCTTTGCCATAGCTAGCGGAGTCGCTACGATAATAGAAAGTAAAACTAGCACAGAAGCTGCATGGTACTATGTTTATGGTGCTAGCTGGTTTGCTCTCATTCAACTACTTCTTGGCATAAATTTGACCTATAATATCTTTAGATACAACTTAATAGATCCTAAAAAACTCCCTTCGCTTATCTTTCACCTTGGTTTTATCGTTATCTTAATCGGTGCTGGTATAACAAGATATATTGGCTTTGAGGCCGATATGCATATAAGAGAAAAAACTCAGTCAAATATCGTTACGACAAAAATATCCTATTTAAATTTAACCGCATTAAACGATAATGGAGAAGAGATAAATGCTGCTTTGCCACTAGGACTTTCTGATGCAAAAAAAGGTTTTGATCTAAAGCTAAAAATAGCAGATAATGAAGCTAATTTAAAATTTAAAGAATTTGTGCCAAATGCAAGTTATAAGTTTGTGGATGATAAAAATGGGCAACCAGTAGTGGAATTTGTGGTTTCAAACGAGAGTGAAAGTGAAGAAATCTTCTTGTTAGAAGAAGAGGAAGCAAGAGTTGCAGATATTAGTTTTATCTTTAATGCTAAGCCAGACGAGAGTAAAAAATATGTACTTTTTAAATTAGTGGACGGAAATTTTACAGTTACTTCAAATACTGATCTTTCAAAATTTACAATGAACGATAGCTCAAAAACTGAGTTAAAAGCTGGTAGCGTAAATGAATTTGGCATGGGTAGTCTTTATACTATTTCAAATATAAATTTTGCTCCAAGATTAGTTTCAGCTCATGCTTCAAGAAAGCTAGTTAGTACAAAAGATAGCGAATTTAACGCCTTGATAGCTGAATTAAATTATAAAGGCGAGAGTAAAGAGATGCATATTTTTTATAACCTAACAGAGCCTTCACGCTTGGCTGTGGCTGGACAAAAATTTAACGCTTCATGGGGCGCGCAGCAAGTTAAACTTCCGTTTAGCCTATACTTAAAAGACTTTGAGCTTAAAAGATATCCTGGTTCAAATTCGCCTATGAGCTACTCAAGTGAAGTTATTGTAAAAGATGATACAAACATGTCGGGGCTTGACTATAAAATTTATATGAATCATGTGCTTGACTATGATGGTTATAGATTCTTCCAAAGTTCATACGATACAGATGAAAAAGGAACCATTCTCTCTGTAAATAAAGATCCAGGCAAGATACCAACTTATATCGGCTACTTTTTACTTGGGTTTGGCTTTGTGTTAAATGTTGTAAATCCTGGTAGTCGTTTTAGAAAGCTAGCTAAGTTAATAGACAATGAATCAACAAAGGGTGGTAAAAAGGTTGTTGCTATCATCGCCATTATGCTTTTAAGTTTAAATTTTAGCTCATTAAAGGCTGAAGACTTTTTGCCTAATATCAGCAAAGAGCACACACAAAAGCTTTCTAGACTTATTGTGCAAAGCTCAGATGGTAGAATGAAGCCATTTGACACTCTTAGCAAAGAAATTTTAAATAAAATACATAGAAGCGAGAATATAAATAGCCTAAACTCGAATCAAGCTATGCTTTCAATAATGGTAACGCCTAATTTTTGGCGAAGTGAAAAAATTATCTCACTTGGGCAAAGTAAGGAGCTAAAAAAAGAGCTTGGCATAGATGAAAATGCAAAGTATGCAAGTTTTAATGATTTTTTTAGAGCCACAAAAGATGGCGGAAGTGAATATAAACTCACAAAATTTGCTGAAATTGCTAATCGTAAGCATCCTGGATCACGCAATACATTTGATAAAGACGTAATCAAGATCGACGAGAGATTGAATGTTTTTTATATGATATTTATTGGTGAAATTTTTAAAATTTTTCCAAAGCAAGATGACCCATCAAACTCTTGGTATTCGCCTGCTAGTGCAATGATGTACTTTCCGCCTAAGGAGGCCGATCTAGTCATTAATATGATGAGAGAGTATTTTGCAGCAGTTGATGCAGCAACAAAAGATAATGATTGGAGCAAGGCTGATGCTGCACTTGATAAAATTTCAGCCTATCAGCAAAAGTACGGCTCTGCTGTAATTCCAAGTGAAGAAAAGATAAATATAGAAATTTTGTTTAATAAAATTCAAATTTTTGAGCGATTGACACCGGTTTATCTTTTGGCTGGCCTCGCGCTTTTATTTTTTGTTTTTGTCAAAATGCTAGCTCCAAAGGTTCAGATAAATGGCATTGTAAGAGTTGTATACATTATAAATTTACTAGCTTTTCTTGCTCATACTGTTGGGCTTGGGCTTCGTTGGTACATTGCTGAGCATGCGCCTTGGAGTAACGCTTATGAATCGATGGTCTATATCGCTTGGGCTCTAGGATTTTCTGGTATCGTCTTTGCAAAACGTAGCCCTATCGCTCTTGCTCTTACGTCTATATTGGCTGGTGTTACATTATTTGTTGCACATCTTAGCTGGATGGATCCGCAGATCACTACACTTGTACCGGTGCTTCAAAGCTACTGGCTAACAATACATGTTTCTGTCATTACTGCAAGTTATGGATTTTTAGGGCTTTGCGCGTTACTTGGTGGCTTTACACTATTGCTTATCATTTTACAAAATAAGAAAAAGCCAAATCCAGAAATTTCTCGCAATATCCTCGAAGCTACTCGTATAAATGAGATGGCTATGATACTAGGACTTAGCTTACTTACTCTTGGAAATTTTCTAGGCGGTGTTTGGGCAAACGAGAGCTGGGGTAGATATTGGGGCTGGGATAGTAAGGAGACTTGGGCGCTAGTTTCTATACTTGTTTATGCCGCAGTTCTTCATATAAGATTTATTTCAAGGCTAAACAATCAATATGCGTTTGCAGTTGCTTCGTTCTTTGCTTATTGGTCGATTATTATGACTTATTTTGGTGTAAATTTTTATTTAGCTGGCATGCACTCATATGCAGCAGGAGATCCATTACCAGTGCCTGATTTTGTCTGGATTAGTATCGTGATAATGGTGCTTATGAGTGTTTTAGCATTTACAAAGCGATCACTTTGCTCAAGGCTTTAGATGCTAATAAAAGGTCTAATAGTTTTCTTTGTTGTATTGCTATTAATTGCAATTTGTGTGTTAATCTATATACTTTTAAGAAATAGGGATTATAGCATCGAAACAAAGGAGCTCGCATTAGAAAAAGAAGAGATAACGATCGAAAAGCTTGAAAAGCTTGCCGGTGATAATAGCCTAAGTAAAAACGAGCTTTTCGAACTTATTCAAATTTTCGTAGGAAATTTTAGTATACCAGCTAAAAATAACCAAGTCATGCCAAAAGAGGCAAATAACTATATAAATTTCATAATTTTAATCTGCTCTCATAAAAATTCTGATGCAAAGCTCATCAGTTTTTTAGACAAAGAGGCTAAAAAGAAAAATCCAAGCTATATTGTCGAGATAGAAGAGAGTGAGAAAATCGGCATAGAAAATCGCAAAAATCGTAGATAAATTTATTCAAAAAAGTGTAGTTAAAATATCTTAAAATTAAGTTTGGTTTAAAAATGGGTTCTTATGATTTTGATTCTGTGTACGTGATATTTTTTATTTTCTTTTCAATCGTATTGCCTATATTTTTGATAATTCCTACAGGTAGGTATAATATAAAGGTTTATGCGAGTAAATTTGATCTAATTGGACTTCATCTAATTTTTCCAATCATTATATTACCTACTTTGGTAAGTGCTTTTATTTTAGTTTGTAGCTTTTTAAATATTTCAGATTATACTGGTTTAAGCTTTGTGTTCTATGCTTTTTTGATTCTAATGATATCCTATATAATTTATGGCTTTTATGTTTGCATCAAATATAACTACGGCTTTTTTCATTGTATCGTAGCGCTTTTTTTAAGATTTAATTATGTTACCCCACTTATTTATCTGCTCTTTTTAGGCGGAAAAAACTACAAAGATGACAAAGAGATAACTTCTAAAAATATTAAAGACTTAAAATTTTTTGATCAGTTTAGATTTTCCATTTATAATTTAATTGCTATTATAAACTAAAAGTATTTTAAGAGCATTAAAGGTTTTGCAATTAGAGAAAACGCCAAAATTTTTACATTTAGTTTTTGCTTAGTTTTTAGGTCTTTTTTGTTTTTAAAATTTTAGTCCAAAGCAGGCTTTTGTTTTGTCTTATCATTTTTAAGCTTATCTTTTTTGGCTTCAAACTCAGCTATTATATTTGCATCAGGAAATAAATATCCATCCTCAACCATCAGATCAACTGCCTTTTTAAACATAGGCAAGGCACTTTGAGCGCCGAAGTAGTAGTAAGGTCTTTTAGGATCCCTTGCTAAAACGCCTATTGTGTAGCTATTACCTCTTGTGTCGTTCACAAAGCCAAAAAATGAGCCATTGTAGGTGTTGCTGTATCCACCACTACCTGAAGCAATGTGTGCAGTTCCAGTCTTGCCACCTATCTCAAGTCCTGGCGTAAAGGCTTTTAGTCCAGTACCTTTCTCAACCGTTTTTATTAAAATTCTCTTCATTATCTTTGCAGTCTCTTGTGATATAACTTGAGCTGGCTCGGACTTTGGCAAATCGTATCTTTTTCCATTTCTCTCTAAGTAGGCAACCATGTGAGGAGTAACTTCAATGCCTTTATTGTTAAATGTATTATAGGCTTTTAAAAGCTGCATAAATGTAGCTTGCAAGCCGTATCCGTAGCTCACAGTCGCCTTATATGTCGATGAGTTTAGCTTTGTAACTGTTGGCATCATACCTACTTGCTCGTAAGGTAGATCTATGCCTGTTTTTCTTGAAAAGCCAAAATTTAAAAGTCCTTGATAAATTTGTGGCCCATTTAGTCGCTCAACAAGCTGAATCATGCCTATGTTTGAACTGTGTACGATTATATCCTCAGCACTCATAAAAGGCTCTGGATGGGTATCTTTGATTATCCTTTTGCCAAGTTGGTATCGGCCATTATAGGTATTTACAAGCTCAAATGGATTTACTTTCTTCTCTTGAAGTAAGATAGAAAATATAAATGGCTTAAAAACCGAGCCAACTTCATAAGCATATTCGCTAACGGTCGAATTTAGAGCGCTATAATCTTGCTTTCTTATGTTTGAAGGATCATATCTTGAGCTAGAAGCTAGGGCTAAAATTTCTCCATTTTTGCTATTCATTATGCATATAACTAACTCTTTTGCATCTAGAAATTCACGTTTTTCATCTAAAATTTGCTCTAGTTTGGTTTGAAATTTAAGCGGTATAGAAAGCACCGCATTGTAGCCATCTACTCTTGTTGCTAAATTTGAGTCACTTGTTAAAATAATATTATTTCCAATATCGCGAGGCCCTAAAATTTTTGCATTTTGTATAGGAGCTAAATAATCTTCATAATATCTCTCAAGACCTTTTACGCCTTTGCTTTTTGTAAGCGCGTCACTTTCAGTTTTGCTCACGTAGCCAATAGCTGGTGTGAGGGCGTCTTTTGACATAAATTTACGATTTTGGCCGCTCTCCATTACTCTCATGCCCTGAAATGAAGCAAGACCTGTTTTTGGATCAAGATATGAAACCAAAATGCTCTTGCGATTTAGCTTTCTTGAGAGCTCTTGAAGGTAGGTAGCACCCTTTGCATCAATACTATATGAGAGTGTAACGATGCCTTTTGTACCATTTATGATCTTTCTTACTTTGTTTGGATCGTCGCCGCTGTAAAGCGAATATAGCTTGATAAACATTTCTTTTTTATTAGGATCGATGTTTCTAGTATCAAGCATCACTTTGTAGAGTTTTTGGCTTGAAGAGATGCTAAAGCCATCTTTTGTGATTATATTGCCACGAATTGCCGTATTTATATCGCTTGTTTGAAGCCTAGGAAGCTTTCGTTCGATACTTGCCCTATAAAATATGACAAGTACAAATATTGAAATTCCAAAAGTAATTAATAAAAAAAGTATGGTTATTTTTGATTTTCTGGAATTCATTAATGACTTAAATTTGTGTTCTAGAAATTTCTTTATAAGCACTTAGTGCTTTGTTGCGAATTTCTAGCATAAGCTTCATGCTAGTCTCTGCTTTGCCTATCGCAATAGCAGCTTGGTGAAGATCTTTTACCTCGCCAGTTGCAAGATCGGCTATGGCTTTATCTGCGTTGATTTGCACTTTATTTAGCTCTTTTAAAGAGTCGTTTAGAGCATTTTCGAAGCCACCTTCTTCGCCTGCTTTTGCTATTTTATTTGAATTTTCATTTTTATTTATTTTGTCTAAATTTATACTATTTATCATTATGCTTGTCCTGAAATAAGTGATATCGCACTTTGTGCTATTGTTTTTGCATTTTGAAAGGCTGCCACGTTTGCTTGATATGCCCTTGTTGCTTCAAGTAGGTCAGACATCTCAATAACCGGATTTATATTTGGAAATGCGACGTAGCCATTTGCATTTGCGTCTGGATGGCTTGGATCATATTTTAGCTGAAAGTCCTTATCGTCACGCACCACTTTATCCACGATCACGCTAGTTAGGGCAGGGTGAGCGTTTCTTGGTGAGCTTGGGTCGTCGAGTGGATTTTCATACTCGAGTAGACTTTGTGAGCTTTTAAGCTGATCGTTTAAAATTTTATCAAAGTTCATCTCTTTAAAGATGACCTCTTGCCTTCTATAAGGGCCACCTTCAGCCGTTCTTGTAGTTTGAGCATTTGCTATGTTTGAGCTGATGACGTTCATCCTGAAGCGTTGCGCACTTAGTCCGTATCCACTAATATCAAAATCATTTAAGTATGACATCATCTCTCCTAGTTTTTAGCACTTGCGTCTATTACACTTTTAAAAATATTGCTTTGAGCCTTGTAGGCGTTATCAAGAGCGTTTATCATAACTGTATTTTTGCCCATTTCTGTTGTCTCAACATCAAGATCAACCGTGTTTGCGTCATTTCTAGCCATGTGACCATCACGCAAGAAAATTTGAGCTGTGTCACTTTTTGGAAAATCAACCACAGCCATATGCGCTTCGTTTGTCTTAGCAAGCTGTAGCTTTTTTTGGTTTGAAGTGTTATAAATTTCATTTGCTTTTTCTTTTAAGACATCTTCAAATCTTATATCTCTAGCTTTATAAAACGGTGTATCAACGTTTGCAAGATTGCCAGAGATTAGTTTTTGGCGTAGTTCTCTGCCTGCAAGAGCTGATTCAACAAGTGGGCTAGATTTTGATTTATCTAAAACAAACATTTAAAATCCTTATGAAACTTCACATTTTTATAAGCAAACGATGTTCCAAATATAGGGCAAATTTATTTTGTCTCATAAATTTTTGCCAGATCTTCTTTCATTTTTGTGACTTTTATACCACCAAGATAGTATTTTACTCCGTATTGTCCGCTATCTACGTCTGTTAAAATTTGATATTCGCCATTTTTTATCACGACCTTAAAAGGTAGTGCGATCTCGTGTTTGTATTCGATGTCTCTTACGATCTGCTCGGCAAGTCTGTCATTTATCTTTTGATCGTTTGTTATGAAGTAGTAGGCGTTAAATTTTTGCATAAATTCGTGCAAAACATACTCATTTGTGACATTTTCAAAATGAGTTAGTCCTATTAGCGTAAATTTATCTTTGTTTTCAAGCTGATATTTTGTAAGCTCAACTGCCTCTTTTTGGCAAGGTGGGCAAAATGTACCAAAAATATCGATCATTAAAACTTTATTTTCATCATTTTTGATAGCAAAGCCATGATTTTTTCGAACTAAAGTAAGCTCCTTGCCGCTTACATCTACAAGCTTAACCTCTTCATTTGGACTAAATTCTTTAAAATTTACACTACTGCTCTCATCGTCACCACAGCCAAAAAAAGCAAATAAAGTGATTATTAAAACAAGCAAATTCTTCATCTTATCCCTTAAACATATCTTTTTATGGCAGCTCTTGCCTCTTTGTCTGCCTCGCGTCTTTTTAGAGTCTCGCGCTTGTCGTGTAAATTTTTACCTTTTGCGAGTGCAAGCCTTGCTTTTATGATGTTTTTATCACTCAAATAAAGTGCTAAAACAACTAGTGCTAGTCCATCTTGTGAGACTTGACCGAAAATTTTATCGATCTGCTTTCTATGCATCAAAAGTTTTCTAGCTGCTCGTTCATTTGGACGAAATGCGCTGTGTGTAGTCTCAAGATAGCTGATGTGGGCGTTTAATAAAAAAAGCTCACCCTTTATGACACGCACAAAGCTATCTTTTAAATTTGCCCTGCCAGCCCTTAGTGCTTTGACCTCGCTGCCTTTTAGTACAATACCAGCCTCGAAGGTCTCAAGTATGCTAAAGTCATGCAAAGCTTTCTTGTTTTTTGCTAGATCTTTTATCAAAATTTTACCTTTTAATTTACGCTAAATACGCTACTGCCACTGCCACTTAGAAATTTATCTCTAAACTCATTCATCTGTGGATAGAGGTTAAAACATGGCGCAAAAAGATCGTTTAGCTCCTCGTTTTTATAAATTTCAAGTAGCTCTTTGCTTTTTAAATTTTGCATCTTTTTTGCAGCATTAACGTCTATGTATTGTAAGAAATTGCTTCTAAATTCTTGATAAACCATCGGTGTGGAGCAAAAAACATTTGGTGTGAAAATATTTAAATTTGGCACTTCGTCATCAAATTCTTCTATGATTTCGCCTATGCCGCTTGCATTTGCTGCCTTGTAGCCACTTACGAAAAAAGCTACATCTGCGCCGATTTTAGACGCTATTTGCATCAAATTTTCATGTTTTATACTTAAATTTAGCTCATCATTTACCATTAGCAAAAAGGTGGCAGCGTTTGAACTACCTCCACCAAGGCCCGCACCAATTGGGATATTTTTGTTGATGATGATTTTATGAGAGCTAAAAAACTTGTCGAGCTCGTTTGAAAAGCCGGCTTTTTTTAGCTCATCTACCGCTTTTTGGATGATGTTATCTTTTATATCGTGGTTATTACATTCTATGGCAAAAGAATCTGACTTTTCAAAATAAATTTCGTCAAAAAGCTGCTCACAGAGGATAAAGCGCGATAAAATTTCGTGGTAGCTGCCTCTAGTGCCAACTATCTTTAAAAATATATTTATCTTTGCAAAGCTTTTCATTTCTCAATTTTTTTAGCTAGCTCATGAATATCGGCTTCACTTGCAGTTTTTGTGGCATGGATATTTTCGTTTTTGATATCGTTTGCTAGTTCGCTTCTTAGTATCATTGTATTTCGTGGCGCTTCGATACCGAGTTTAACAGTATTTTTTGAAATATTTACTATGACAACTTTTATGTCATTTCCTATTAAAATTTCTTCATTTTCTTTTCTTGCTAGGATTAACATTTTTCAACCTTATTTAGAGTGTAATTTATAGTATCATCCGTGATTTGGATTACGCTCATAAATTTATCATAATTTAGCAAATAAATTCCTTGCTTTTGTGTTTCAAAATCGTTAATTTTTAATTTCTTACCATCAAGAATATCGTTTATATCCCCAAGGTATGTATTTTTCTGAATGTTTAGAAAATCACAAATATTCAAAAATTTTTCATTTTTGTAGCAAAATTTGCCTTCACTTATCCTTTTTAATGAGCTTAAAGTTACATTATAACCAAGCTTTTTTCCAAAAATTTCTGTATACGAACGGATATAACTTCCTTCGCTTACACTTAAACGAAGTGTCAAAAATGGATGCGAGTAGTTTAAAATTTGGCTATCAAAAATTTCCATAGTTTCTTGCTTTAGCTCAAATTCTTCGCCACTTCTTGCTAGCTTGTAAGCTCTTGTGCCATTTACGTGTTTAGCGCTAAATTTTGGCGGGACATAGTTTATCTTGCCTGTTAGCTCGCCTCTTATGGCTTCAAGTTTTTCTAAATTTAGCTCTTTTACATTTGAAATTTCAGTGATATTTTCATTGTCCATACTAGGACTACTTACCCCTAGCCAGATCGTCGCCTCATAGACCTTTGGGCTTTTGTCTAAAAATCTAAAAAATTTCGTATACGAGCCAAAAGCGACTATCAGACAACCACTCGCAAATGGATCAAGTGTGCCTGAAAATCCAGCTTTTTTAACACCGTATTTTCTTTTAAGCTTTCCTAAAAAGTGGTTTGAGCTCATGCCAGCTGGCTTGTTTGCCACAAAAATGGCGTTCATACAGCTTTTTCCACGAAGCTTGACATGATCTCTCTTACGTTGCCACCAAAATTTATAGTTAGTTTAAACTCTTTTTTGATCTTACTAACCGCGCTCACCCTACCGATACCAAAAATTTTATGCTTAACAAGGTCGCCTTTTTTAAATTCATTGCTTGTTTCGATGACTAGCGAGCCATGTGTGATACCACTTTCGCCTAGAAATCTACTTTTATTTAGTCTTGTTCGCTGACCCTTGTAAAAGCGTGAGTTTGCAAAGCTTAGGCTAAGTGTTTTTTTGGCTCTTGTGATCGCTACGTAAGCTAGCCTGCGTTCTTCTTCTATATCGCTGCCGTCGCCAATGAGTGGAAAAAATCCCTCTTCAAGGCCGATCACAAAAAGGTGTTCAAACTCAAGCCCCTTGCTCGCATGTACACTCATGATACTAATTGCCTCGTCGCTGATACCGTCTTGCTCACTTGTTAGCGTGATCTCGTTTAAAAACTCCTCTAGATCAAAGCTTGGATTTTGCTTGATCTGATCTTTTAAAACAGCGTAAAACTCGTCGATGTTTGCCGCTCTTTCAGCGCCATCTGGCAAGCTCTCGTAGTATTTTTTCACGCCAAATTTAGCTTCAAATTTATCTATCAGGTCAAAAACCGAGCTGCTTTCTTGAAGCTCTTTTAGGTTGTTTGCAAACTCAACAAGAGCTGATTTCACCTTTTTGCTAAAGGCTTCGTCGTTATCAGAGATGTTTGAGATCGCCTCAAAGATGGAAATTTTGCCATCAAATGCCATTTTTTCAAGCTTATCAAGGCTCACTTTGCCTAGTCCTCGTTTTGGGCGGTTGATGATGCGTCTTATTGAAAAGTCATCGTTTGGATTATTTATCAGCCTTAAGTAGCTTATGATATCTTTGATCTCAGCTCTTTCGTAAAATTTTACGCCGCCGACCATTTTATAAGCGATCTGCTCTTTATTTAATCCATCTTCAAGCGAGCGAGAGAGTGCATTTATGCGGTATAAGATCGCGATATCTTTTGCTTGCACGCCTTTGCTTAAAAGCTCTTTTATACATTTTGCGATCTTGCCAGCCTCGACGCTCTCGTCAAAGCTCTCTATCAAATTTACAGCCTCGCCTTCGCCCATTGTGCCCACAAGCTTCTTGCCAAGGCGGTTGCGGTTATGATCTATCAGCTCGTTTGCAGCCTTTAGTATCGCCTCGCTCGAGCGGTAGTTTTTCTCAAGTCTGATGATCTTTACGTTGTTAAATTGATCTTTGAAATTTAAGATATTATCTATTTTAGCGCCGCGCCAGCCGTAAATGCTTTGGTCATCATCGCCCACCACGCAGATGTTTTCGTGGCATAGACAGAGCTTTTTTAGGAGCTTATACTGAAGGTCGTTTGTATCTTGATACTCATCGACCATTATGTATTTGTAGCGGTTTGAAATTTCTCTAGCAAGATCTTCGTTTTCGTCTAAAATTTTATATGTAAGCCCTAGCAAATCGTCAAAATCAACAAGGTTGTTCGCCTTTAAATAGTCCTCATACTTTTCATAAATTTGCGCTGCTTGCTTGTAAAAGTTGTCCTTGCTCTTGTCAAATGAAGAGAAATTTGCATTTTTATAGACCTCTTCGACGCTTAAAAGCGAGTTTTTATAGTTTGAAATTTCACTTGACAAAATCGCAGTTGCGACCGGACTTTCAAAGCTTTTGATGATGCGTTTTTTATCGTCTGTGTCGATTATTACGAAATTATTTTTTCTGCCAAGCTTTTCAATGTAAAGCTTTAAAAACAAAAGTCCAAATTTGTGAAATGTGCAAAGTAGCGGCGAATAGTTTTTACCGCTTTGGCTTAGCATCGCCATGGCTCTACTACGCATCTCGTTGGCGGCTTTGTTTGTAAAAGTAAGAGTTAGTGTATTTGCCGCATCTATACCGACCTCGCCGATGAGGTAGACAAGCCTAGTAGTGATCGTCTTTGTCTTGCCGCTGCCAGCTCCTGCAAGTATGAGCATCGGACCATCTATATGAGTAGCTGCTTCGCGCTGAGATTCGTTTAAATTTGATAGTAATTTTTCCATTTTTTGCTTTTTAAATTTTCTTTTGATTTTAGCCAAAAATGCTTAAAATTACTATTTTTTCTTAAATATATCTTTATTTTTAGGATTTTGTAAAAAGACTGAAACCGATTTTTTTGTGTGGTCCGCTTGCTTCTCTTTTGGCTTATGAATAGAAAAATTTACAAGGATCGGGCTATTTTCAACCAAAATTTGAACCACTGCACCGAGTGGAAAGGAGACCACAGAGGCAAAATTTTCACTACCAAATCCAGCCTCGAAGCTAAGCTCATCTTGCGTTAGTTTCGCACTCTCAAGCGTATAGCCACCAAGTGAAAACATAATGACTGGCATGCTAAAGCTTCTACTTATCTCATCTGGCAAGCTTGGCTCAAAGCTAACTAGCGGTAAATTTGCCATAACTGAGAAATTTACCCCTTTTTCAAGCAAAAAATCAATGCACTCATAGACATGCATCTTCATCAAAAGTGAAAATTTCTCATCATCTAAAATTTCGTCTAACATCTTAATCCTTTGAAATTTCTAAAAACTCATCTACTAGCTTTTTAACCTCGTTTATGCCGATCTGCCAGAAATTTTTATCATTTATGTCAAAGCCAAATTTAGCCACAAGCTCCTTTGGACTAAGGCTGCCGCCAAGGCTCAAAAACTCGGTGTAAATTTCAACAAAATTTTCGCATTTGCCGCTTTTATAAAGTCCAAAAAGTGCAAGCACAAGAAGCTGCGCGTAAGAGTAGGCGTAGCAGTAAAATGGTGTGTGTATAAAGTGCGGGATATAGCTCCACCAAATTTTGTAGTAGTCATTTAGTGTGACGCTTTTGCCAAACATCTTTTTGCTCTCTTTTAGCCAAATTTTATTTAGCTCATCTAGGCTGATCTCGCCCTCATGTGCGTGCACAGCTCGCTCAAATGTGGTGAAATTTATCTGGCGGTAAAGCGTAGCAAATATATCCTCGATCTTGCCAGCGAGCAGCGAAATTTTCTCCTTTTTGCTAAGGCCGTCTTTAATGTGATCAAAAACTAGCATCTCGCAAAAGACTGAAGCCGTCTCAGCCGTGGTTAGCGGAGTGTCTGAATTTAGGTAGCTTACACCATATGAGAGCTTTTGATGCACGGCATGGCCAAGCTCGTGAGCTAGCGTGAAAAGGTCTCTTCGTTGGTTGGTGTGATTTAGCAAAACATAAGGGTGAGTGTCGCTTGATCCTGAGTGAGAAAACGCCCCACCTCGCTTGTTTGGCGCTGGATAAACGTCGATCCAGCCATTACTAAAAGCGCTTTTTACGATCTCGCCAAATTTGGGCGAAAATGCCCCAAATGCCTTTAAAACTATCTTTTTGCACTCATCAAATTTATACTCACCCTCGCTGCTAAGAGGCGCGTATCTATCGTAGTCATGAAGCCTTTTAAGGCCTAAAATTTCTCTTTTTCGCTCATAAAATTTAGCAACTAGATCAAAATTTTTCTCAGTTATAGCAATTAGCGAATCAACGCTTTTTTTACTGATTTGATTTTCAAGGTGTCTTGGTTCTTCGGGTAGCTTGAAATTTCTAAGCTCGCAGCTTGTTTTTAGATCAGTTTTTATCATATTGTATATATAGCCAAGAAGGTGCTGGTGTTTGCTAAGCTCGTTTGAGAGGCTTTTGGCGGCTAGTTTTCGCACGCTTTGGTCGTTGTCATGAAGCTTTGCTAAAATTTCCTCTTCGTTTAAAAGCTCGCCTTTAAATTTAAACCTCATCTTGCTCATGCTCTCATCAAAAAGCCTTGAAAAGCCCTCAGCTCCAGTGCTAGCAGTGCGAAGTAGTACCCTCTCTTCGGCAACGCTTAGTTGGTGCGGTTTTGCTTTGGCGAGGTTGCTTAGATAGTAGCCATATTTTTTAGAGCTTTTTATGATCTCTTCTTGTTTTTTAGGGCTAAGCTCATTAAATTTGATCTCAAAAAATATCAAATTTTCATTTGCTTTTGTCGCTATCTCATCGATCTTTGCATAAAATGCACCCTTGCTTGTATCTTTGGCAAAATTTAAAAAAGCGTAAGTCATTACTTTTGAAATTTTAGCGATTAAATTTTCATATTCGCCAAATGCCTTTAAAAACTCGTCTGTTTTTAAATTTTCATAATTTTCTAGGTATTTATCTTTAAATTTCTCGCACTCTTTTTGTAAATTTAGTGCGTTTTGCTCGCACTCTTTTTCGTTTGCAAAAAGTGCTTTTAGATCCCAAATTTGCATATTTATCCTTTAAATTTTTGGGACATTTTACAAAAAAATGGATAAAAGTAAAATTTCAGCCAAAATTTAGCTGAAATTTTATGAAGATTAGTTTGAAGTCTCTGAGGCTACGGCTGTAAAAAGAACGTCTGATGAGCTATTTAACGCAGTTTCAACTGAGTCTTGGATGACGCCTATCGTAAAGCCAACTGTGACAAACTGCATTGCTATGTCATTGCTGATACCAAAAAGACCGCACGCTAATGGCACTAGAAGAAGCGATCCTCCAGCCACACCTGAAGCGCCGCATGCACCAAGAGCTGAGATAAAGCAAAGAAGTAGCGCATCGCCAAATGTAACTGTGATAGATGGGATAGAATTTACCGCGGTAAGCGCTAGGATACTAATGGTAACTGCCGCACCGCCCATGTTTATGGTGGCTCCAAGTGGGATAGAGATAGAGTAAAGCTCCTCTTTTAGACCAAGCTTTTTGCAAAGTGCCATATTTACAGGGATATTTGCGGCCGAGCTTCTTGTAAAAAATGCTGAAATAGCGCTCTCTTTTAGACAGATCATGACAAGTGGATAAGGATTTTTTCTAGTTAATACAAAAACCATGGCTGGATAGATGATAAATGCGACAACAAGCATTGCTCCAACAAGAACTAAAATTAGTTTTAGATATCCTGCAAGTACTTCAAATCCAGTTTCATGAATGCTAATAGTAACCATACCAAAGATACCAAACGGAGCTAGTCTAATGATAAATTTAACGATATGAGTTACGCCATCACTTATATCTTTAAATACTTTTTTGGTCTCAGCTGTGGAGTTTCTAAGTGCGATACCACTACCAACCGCCCAAGTGATTATACCTATATAGTTACCATTTGCTAAAGCATTTATCGGGTTTTCAACCATTTTATAAATGAGATCTTTTAAAACATTAGTAATTCCCTGAGGCGCTGACATATCAGCACTTGCAAGACCTTTTAAAGAAAGCTCCACTGGAAATAAAAAACTAGCAATAACTGCAACAACGGCTGCTAAAAATGTACCAATTAGATAGAGTGTAATGATCTTTTGCATACCTTTTGTATGACCAAAATCTCTTAAAATGATGGATGTTGCCACTAAAACAAAGACAAGAATTGGTGCGATAGCTTTTAAAGCGCCTTTGAATAAATCGCCTAAAACTGAAGCTGAAGCTGCGATAGAATCGGCTGAACTAGCTTTTTCTTTGGCTTCGTTTAGCTGCTTGGCTTCATCTTGACTAAGGTGAGTTTTTATAACTTCATCTACGCTCAAACCAGTTTCGTTTTGAATAGTTTGAATTTTAGCCGAGATCTTGTTATAAGGAGTAGCTTCGTAGTGTGTGTAAAAGCCAACTAGGGCACCTAGGATGATACCAACTAAAATTTGAACTATCAAATTTCCATCGGCGTATCTTCTTGCTATGTTTTTAAGCATATTCATTTGACACCTTAATAAATTAGTTTTTTGTTGATTTTAGCTAAACAATTTTTAAATATAAAGAATTTGATAAAGATTAATTAGCCTTTTAAATAGATTTGTTACAATTGCACAAAATTTAGTCAAGAAAAAAAAGGATGAAAATGTATCTATTTACCTCTGAAGTTGTAAGTCCAGGTCATCCAGATAAATGTGCTGATATAATCGCTGATAGCATAGTGGATACTATTTTAACACAAGATCCAAATGGGCGTGTTGCAAGTGAAGTCTTTGTGGCTGGGAAAAACATAGTAATAGGCGGAGAGATAAACTCAAAAGTAAAACTCTCTTTTAAAGATTATGAAAAGATCGTAAAAGATGCTCTTGCACATATCGGATATGATGGAAAGAGTAATTTTACAAAAGAGCAGTGCTTGCATCCAGATGATATCGAGGTCAAAGTCTGCATAAATCAACAAAGCCCAGATATAAATCAAGGCGTTGATCAAAGTAGCGGTGAGATAGGGGCAGGCGATCAAGGTATCATGTTTGGCTTTGCAAGCTGCGAAGCGAAAGAATTTATGCCTGCAGCTATAACTTACGCAAGAATGCTTTGCGAAAAAGTATATAAATTTGCCAAAGCAAACCCTGATAAGCTTGGTGTTGATATAAAAACGCAAGTTACTATTGATTACGGTAGCAAAGATAACTTTGAAAACTGCAAACCTCAAAGTATCCACACTATCGTTGTCTCTGCCCCTTGCGTGGAGAGCATGAAGATAGAAGAGCTTCGCGCACTAATACAAAATTTAATAGATGAAACTGGTCTTCCAAAAGAACTATATAATAAAGAAAAAACGATCATCTATATAAACCCAACAGGCAGATATGTAAATCACAGCTCACTTCACGATAGCGGTCTAACAGGCAGAAAACTAATCGTCGATAGCTTTGGCGGATATAGTCCAATAGGCGGTGGTGCTCAGTCAAGCAAGGACTACACAAAGGTTGATCGTAGCGGACTTTACGCAGCGCGCTGGATAGCTAAAAATATCGTCGCAGCTGGCCTTGCTAAAAAATGTATCGTTCAGATAAGCTACGCGATCGGCGTTGCAAAGCCAACTTCAGTTAGCGTTGATACTATGGGAACTCACGCAAACGGCGTAAATGACGATATGCTTTCAAATTTTGTAAGCGAGCATTTTTCTCTAACACCTCGCTGGATAACAAATAAATTTGGTCTTGATAAGCCAAGTAAAGATACATTTTTATATGCAAAAGTAGCTGCAAAAGGTCAAGTAGGAAATGCAAAATACCCTTGGGAAAAGCTTGATGCGGTTGATACCTTCAAGGCTTTACTAAAAAAATAATCAAAAAAGTGGCTTTATCTAAAAGCCACTTTAAATTTCTCTTCAAAACTCATCCCAAAACGCTTTTTTAGGCTTTATGATCTCACTTTTTGAGCCATTTACGCTGTGATAGACTGCTTTATTGTATTTTGTGGCAAGGTACTTTATTAGTAGCCTTTGAAGCACAGGTTCGCTACTTGGCACAAACCAACCATTGTTTGTGATAGCTACAACCACGTCAAATTCACCATTATAAAGCTCTTCTCTTGTCGCCTCGTAGCAGATAGCATTTCTAATTTTAACTCCGTCTATCTCATAGTCGCTAAAATTTTCAGCCTTTTTAAAGTCACTAGCTCCACCAAAAAATAGCTTATTTACCGCATCTTGCATAAATTTTGGCAGAGGAATTTCTTCGCCAAAAGGCACTAAAAATTTCTTATCCATTCGCCTTAGATCGCCATCTTGAAACAAAAATGCAGAGTTATAAATTTGCTTATTTTCATAGGCAAGCGCACCAGCTACGATAGTTATCTTTTTAGAAAGCTCTTTTAACTCATCAACAAGTAGCGGCTCATTTGTCATAAATAGTGGAAACGCGCTCTCTGGAAGGACAATAAGGCGTTTTTGCCCAGCTATAGCGCTACTTATCATGTCTAAATTTTCATTTGTAAATTTCATACGTAGATTTTTATCCCAGCGCACCCTTTGAGCGACATTAGTGTTTATTAGCTCCACGTTAAATGGCAGAGTTTTTGCCTCGCCACTTTTAAACTGTAAAGCGGCGATCAGGCAGATAAAAGCTAGGCCAAATTTTAAAAATTTATTACTTAAGCTTAAAGAGATGGCTGCTAAAAATATAAATATAAGCCCTCTCGTGCTTGGTTCAAAAGACCCTAAAACAAGCGTGGCTTCAAGGTTAAACCAGTTAAAGCCAAATGGATGAACGTAGCTTACTAAAAATAGTAAAACAGCTCTTAGCATGACAAAACTGGGAAAAGAGGCTGCCCAAAACATAAATCCGTAAACAATGGCCACAAAGAGAATGACAAATGGTATAAGCCAGACTAGTTCATAGTAGATAAAACTAAAGCTGATCCAATAAAACCATAAAATTCCTGTGAAAAATCCAGCCACGAAAAAACCAGCTCTGCTTAAATTTATGATGATGTAAATTCCAGTCAAAGTTAAAAATGGCGAGATAAAATTTAAGAGTAAATTTTCGAAGAGGCTTAAAAAAATAAAGTTGGAGAGCAAAAAAGCACCGACAAAGGCTTTTATTATAATTTTAGTGCTAAAATGTCCGTTTAAAAATCTTACAAATAAGGAAATCCATGCAAAACGCTGATTTTTTAACATCATTACTACCTCTTGTTGTGCTTTTCGCCATATTTTACTTTTTGGTTATCAGACCTCAACAAAAACAACAAAAAGCCCACGCAGCAATGCTTGCAGCTCTTGACAAAGGCGATAAGATAGTAACTAATGGTGGACTTATCTGCGAAGTGATTAAAGCCGAAAATGATTTTATCAAAGTTAAACTTAACGATGATGTAATCGTTCGCATAGCACGCGAGTTTGTAGCTAAAAAGATCGAAGATAAATAATGCGTAACGCAAGAGTCACATATAGGCTAATTATCTTAATATTAGCCCTGATCTTTGGTTTTGGCTTTTCGGTGCCATCTTTTTTTCAAACACAAAGCGGAGCTAAAATTTCACTTGGCCTTGATCTTCAAGGCGGCCTTCATATGCTGCTTGGTGTTGAAACGAGCGAAGCTATTCACTCAAAAATAAAATCAATAGCTGGAAGTATAAATTATTATGCTAAAAAAGAAGATGTATTAATTGATAAATTTAAGATTAAAGAAGAGAACATTGACTTTACTCTCCTTGATGGCGACGAAGCTCCAAAAGTAGATAAAGCACTTGCTGAGATAAAGGGGCTTGATATAAAAAAAGATGGTTTAAACTACAGCATATCTTTAACAGAACAAGAAAGAGTGGATACGATCGAATATGCGATCTCGCAAGCTGTTGAAACTATTAGAAACAGACTCGATCAGTTTGGTCTAGCTGAGCCAACTGTTGCCAGACAGGGCAAAGATAATATCCTGGTTGAGCTTCCTGGTATAAAGACTGAAGAGGATGAACAAAGAGCAAGAGATCTCATCGCAAAGGCTGCTCACTTGCAGTTAATGGCAGTTGATGATAAAAGACAAGATCAGGCTAATACAATGAGTGAGGCTGAGGCTGAAAGCTATGGTGACGTGATCTTTAAAGATGCTAAAAACGACCGCGTGAAATATGTCGTTAAAAACATCCCAGTGCTTGATGGCTCGATGCTAACTGACGCAAAGGTTGCATTTTCTCAGCAAAATAACCTACCGATCATAAATTTCACTCTTAACTCAGAGGGCGCTAGAATTTTTGGTGATTTTACTGGTGCAAATGTCGGAAAAAGGCTTGCTATCGTGCTTGATGGTAAGGTTTATTCAGCTCCTATTATAAATGAAAGAATAGGTGGTGGCAGTGGCCAGATAAGTGGTGGCTTTACCCTTGATGAGGCTCACGACGTAGCGATTGCACTAAGAAGTGGCGCACTTTTAGCCCCTGTTAAGATGCTGGAAAAAAGAAGTGTCGGTCCATCTTTAGGACAAGAGAGCATCAACCAAAGCATGGTGGCTCTTGCTGCCGGATCTATCTTGGTTGTGCTATTTATGCTAGTTTATTATGGAATTTCTGGAATTTTTGCAAATATCGCACTAGTTGCGGATGTCGTTATATTAGTCGCTGTTATGGCACTTTTTGGAGCGACGCTTACTCTGCCAGGTATGGCTGGTATCGTGCTAACTATCGGTATGGCGGTTGATGCAAACGTCATCATAAATGAACGTATCCGCGAGCTTTTGCGTGAAGGCGTGGCGATAAGAACAGCTGTTCAAAAGGGTTATGAGCACGCCATGAGCGCAATTATCGACTCAAATTTAACTACTATCATCACAGTTGCGGTGCTTTACGCTTATGGCACTGGCCCAGTTAAAGGCTTTGCAGTAACAATGGCAATAGGTATCATGGCTTCGATGCTAACAGCTATACTTGGCACCCATGGTATGTTTGATGCTGCTATGGATAAGATAGAAAAAAGTGGAAATACCAGACTTTGGTTTGGTTATAAAAGGAGCTAATGATGCAAATTTTTACTAAAGCAAAAGTTTATGATTTTATGCGTTTTAGATTTGCTTCACTAGCATTTTCTATATTTTTATTTGTTGGCTCTATTGTTTTACTTGCTACAAAGGGGTTAAACTACGGCATTGATTTCTCTGGCGGTACGCTTATTCAGCTAAAATACGACACCAAAGCACCACTCGATAAAATCCGCGACGCTTTTGGCACAAATGAAGTACTTAAAAACGCCTCTGTTACTGAGTTTGGAAGCGAAGATGAGGCTATTATTAGATTTTCAGGTTCAAGCTCAAATTTAACTGGCGACATCGGCACTGAGATAAAGCAAATTTTAAAAGATACTGGAAATTTTGAAGTAAGACGTGTTGATATCGTTGGACCAAAGGTTGGTGATGAGCTTAGAGAAAAAGGCTTGATGGCTCTTGGACTTTCACTAATTGGCATATTAATCTACATCACATTTAGATTTGAGTGGAGATTTGCACTTGCTGCTATTGCAACCGAAATTCACGATATAGTCATAACTGTCGGTGCTATTTCGCTATTTAATATTGATGTAAATTTGGATACGCTAGCGGCTGTTTTAACGGTACTTGGCTACTCTCTAAATGATACGATTATTATCTTTGATAGGATCAGAGAAGGCATAAAAGAGAGCAAGCGAACTGACATCGAGGGTGTTATCAATGAGTCAGTTTCAGCCACACTTTCAAGAACTATTCTAACTTCAGCAACTACGATGATGACGGTTCTTGTGTTATTTTTATTCGGTGGAGATATGATACATGGATTTTCATTTATTCTTATCGTTGGTATTGTCATTGGAACGATCAGTTCGATCTACATCTCTTCGCCGTTTCTTATCTGGTTTAAATTTAGCATCGAGCATTTTAGAAGTAGAGAGACTGAAAAACAAAAGATAAAAAAAGAGCGCGAAAAAGAGCGTGCCATGTTTGAGAAAGGCGTTGTGTAAGGAGGGATAATGAACTGGGGAAAAGTTATCTACATATTTTTTGCATTGATGAGTCTTACGACTACAGCAGAATTTTTATATGATAAAAACGAGATTGCCCTTTTTGTGGCAGCTAGTATAAATTTAGTTTCAACGCTACTTAAGATCGGTGTTAAAAATTTACTCTCAGCTGAGCTTTTTGCAAGCTCGCTGGTTGCTGATTTACACCTTATACCAGCTTTTGTTATTTTGCAAGTCTCTGAAAATATAACACTTAGCTATTCGTTGGCTATTGGCGCAGTCATTGCAAATATATTTTCACTAGCCTTGGTTTTAATAGAATCAAGCAAAGCTCAAGAAGAATTTTAGGAGAAAAAATGGCTGAAAAGAGAAAATATGAGCCTTTAAAGATAGAAAAAAAATGGCAAGAGATTTGGGATAAAAATGAGGAATTTGAACCAAAAGACGATCTAAGCTTGCCAAAAAAATATATCCTAAGTATGTTTCCTTATCCAAGCGGACGCATACATATGGGGCATGTAAGAAACTACTCTATCGGCGATGCACTTGCTAGATCATATAGAAAAAGCGGCTACAACGTGCTTCATCCTATCGGCTTTGATAGCTTTGGTATGCCAGCTGAAAACGCAGCCATAAAACATAAAATTCACCCTAAAATTTGGACTTATGAAAATATCGACTATATGAAAAAAGAGCTAGCAAGCCTTGGCTTTTCATTTTCTAAAAAGAGAATTTTAGCCACGTCTGATCCACTTTACACAAAATGGGAGCAAAGCTTTTTTATAAAGATGTTTGAAAAAGGGCTTGTTTATAGAAAAAATGCAATTATAAATTGGTGCGAATACGATCAAACCGTGCTTGCAAATGAGCAGGTAGAGGATGGCAAATGCTGGAGATGTGGTAATGAAGTGGTGCAAAAAGAGCTTCCAGGATATTACTTCAATATCACAAAATACGCTAGCGAGCTACTTGATGATCTAAAACTTCTTGAAGGCAAATGGCCAAATCAAGTAATCACAATGCAAGAAAACTGGATCGGCAGAAGCTACGGCCTAGAGTTTAAATTTTATCTTGATGAAGCTTCAAAAGAGGCTTTAGATGGTAAATTTGATGGCTTTGAGGTGTTTACTACAAGGGCTGATACGATTTACGGCGTTAGCTACACAGCTCTTGCACCTGAGCATCCTATCGTAAAAGCGTTGCTTGAGAGTGATAAAATTGATGAAAGCAAAAAGACAAAGATAAAAACAATCCTAAATCAAAGCCCAAGAGAGCGCCAAGCAAGTGATAAAGACGGAGAATTTTTAGGAATTTACGTCGTTCATCCGCTTACTAATGAAAAAATCCCAGTTTGGGTTGCAAATTTTATCCTAGCTGACTACGGTAGCGGCGCTATCATGGCTGTCCCCGCACATGATCAAAGAGACTTCGAGTTTGCAAGTAAATTTAATCTTCCTATAAAGCCAGTAGTAAAGCCACTTGAGGGCGAAAGTGACGGCTCTAAGGCCTATTCGGAGTATGGAATTTCTATAAATTCTGAGCTGATAAATGGGCTTGCTTCAGAAGAAGCTAAAAATTTCATAATAGAGAAATTTGAAAAAGATGGTCTTGGCAAAAGGATCACAAACTACAAACTAAGAGACTGGGGAATTTCTCGTCAAAGATACTGGGGTGCGCCAATACCGGTCGTGCACTGCAAATACTGCGGCGTAGTGCCTGAAAAAGAGGAAAATTTACCTATCGCGTTACCAGAAGATGTTGAGATTACAGGCGAGGGCAATCCACTTGATAAACACCCAACTTGGAAATTTACAAAGTGTCCAAAATGCGGTAAAGATGCGATCAGAGAGACTGATACGATGGATACGTTTGTGGAGAGTAGCTGGTATTTTGCTAGATTTGCAAGCGATGAGAAGACGTGGGAGCAAAAAGCACTTGATGAAAAGAGTGTGAATTATTGGATGAATGTAGATCAGTATATCGGCGGTATCGAGCATGCGATTTTGCACCTTTTATACGCTAGATTTTTCCAAAAGGTCTTAAGAGATCTTGGTTATCTAAGGGATGACGAGCCATTTGAAAATTTACTAACTCAAGGCATGGTTTTAAAAGATGGTAAAAAGATGAGCAAAAGCAAGGGTAATGTCGTAGATCCTGATGATATTATCAATAAATATGGTGCCGATACGGCAAGGCTATTTATCCTTTTTGCAGCACCTCCTCAAAAAGAGCTTGAGTGGAACGACAGCGCAGTTGAGGGTGCGTTTAGGTTTTTAAATAGACTTTGGGAAAAGGCACAAACTATCAAAAAGATAGATAAACTGCCTGAGATAGACCATGAAAGCCTAAACAAAGATGAGAAATTTGCAAGGCTTAAAATTTATGAAGCGCTTAAAAAATCAACCGAAGTTTTTGGAGACACATTTGCTTTTAATACACTAATCGCTGCTTGTATGGAGGCACTAAATGCTATAAATGCTCAGGATAACGACGATGTAAATACTGAAGGCTTTTTCATTATCTTAAATTTACTAGAGCCTATCGTGCCGCATATTGCAAACGAGCTTAGCGAAGAGCTTTTTGGTAGGAAAAATTTCACAAAGATAGACGTAAAAGAAGAGGTTTTTGTAAAAGATAGCATCGCTCTTGCAGTTACGGTAAATGGCAAAAAAAGGGCTGAGTTTGAAGTGGCAGCAAGCGAGAGTGAGGGTGAAATTTTAAAGCTAGCTAAGCAAAATGTGGCTAAATGGCTTGAAGGAAAAGAAATTTTAAAAGAGATTTATATAAAAGGCAAATTAGTAAATTTTGTCATTAAAGGATAAATTTTGAGATATTTTTTAGCGTTTTTTATTGCGATATTTATCTGCGGATGTGGTTATAAACCAGTTTCAAAGATCACACATGATCTAGTTGGCGATAAAATTTACGTTGATGTGATTATCAGCAAAGAAGAGCCAAAAAATAGTGTTTGGATAAAGGATGCTGTAAAAGAGGGTATGGTCGCAAGGCTAAATAAAAATCTATCAAGTAAAGAGAGTGCTGATACTTCGATAATAGTTTCAGTTAATAATTTAAGCTATGAAGCGATCATTTATGATGAGTTTGGCTACATTACGTCATATAAAGCACATTTAAGCTTAAATTATAAGACTAAATTTAAAGATGGCAGCGTAGTTGATATTCCAGCCACTGGCGAGTATGACTTTAGTGTCGCAAGACGTCAAAAAGATGTAAGATTTGCTGACAGTATTCTTAGTGATACTCAAAAATACGAAGCTATCAAAGAGGCATCAAAAGAGGCCTTTGATGAGTATATCGCAAATTTAGCGGTAAAAGGATATAGAAATGGCAGCAGTAACCGTTAATCAAATAGTCAAGGAAGCCTTAAATGAGATCAAAGATCGCCATTTGATGCTAACGCCAGAGAATTACACTGAAGTCTATAATGAAATTTCTAAAAAACATGGCTTTACAACAGAAGAGAGTAAAAAGATAGAAAAATATATCTCAAGACTTGGTGATGAATATAAAAATCAAGCCCTAAGCCTTCATATAAAGACGGTCGATGAGTTTGTCGCTTTTATGACTGCCAGGCTCTCTAGAGGTGCTCAACAGGGAGTAGGACTTGCGACTGATGATAAAAAACTACAGTCACTAAATGCATTTGCTAGAAGAATTCTACAAGCTATCTCAATGCTTCACAATAAAGATGCAAAAAGCTTAGCAGAGCAAAGTATGCAGCTGCTTGCCAGAAGATATGATGAGAAAAACCTTGAAGAGATGTGCCTTAGATGGTTTGATTTTGTTAGCTCGTATGACACTGAATTTTTAGAATTTTTGAAATATTATGGTGTTAGAAATTTTGATGATTTAAAGACAATGAGTTCTGAACTTGAGAAATTTCTTACACAAAAAGACGAAAATGGCGAAGAGGATGTTTTGATTCAGCTTTTAAGCCTTACTCTTGAGCCTTCTATCACAAAGGATCTTGATGAAGAGCTTAGCACGATAAGAAGTGCTTTAAAACAAAATCCTAAAACTTTAAATAGCAAAGAATTTCAAGAAAAGGTAAAGGCATTCGTTGATCGCAGAATAGAGGAAGATAGAACAGAGATCATAGAAAAAGTTGGTTCGCTAAATAATGTCTTACAAAATATAAGCGAGAGAATTTCTGATATTGCAGTTAGTTCACAAAGTAGTTCTGATAAAGTAAAAAGCATTAAAAATGATCTAAAAAATGTAAATTTAAATACAAATAGCATTGATCAAGTAAGAAGCATGCTTATTGAGATCGCTGGTGCTTTGGAGATCGAGAGCAAAGAGCTAGGTATCGAGATGCACAATAGACAAGCTACTATTTTAGAGCTTCAAAATAGAGTAAATAGTCTTGAAAAAGAGCTTGAGGAAGCTAAACTGGAGAGCAAAGAAGACTTTTTGACAAAAGTATCTACTAAACGTGCTTTGATGAATGAGATTCAACGCATTGAAGAGGCATATAAACGCTATGGGACTGATTACTCTATATGCTTTGTTGATATTGACTTTTTCAAAAGCATAAACGATACTTATGGGCATGAGGCTGGAGATGTTATTCTTTCAGCAGTGGCTCAAGTACTTAAGAAAAACGCTAGAAAGGTTGATTTTGTTGGTAGATATGGTGGTGAAGAATTTGTAATCTTGCTTCCAAGCACTGGCTTAAAAGATAGTGTTAAATTTGGAGATAAGCTAAGAAGTATGATAGAAAATTTTAAATTTATCTATAAAAATGAGCGTATTAAGGTTACTATCAGCTCCGGTATAGCGACAAGAAGTGCAAATTTAAGCGAGACGATGACGCTTGAGGCTGCTGATAAGATGCTTTATCTCTCAAAAGAAAATGGTAGAAATCAAGTAATGCCAAAGATAATCGAGGAAAAATGAGCCTAGCTAAATTTCTTGATGGCAAACCACTTTACTATAAAGAGATTGACTATGGCAGGATTATTAGAGCGTATGCGACTATAAAAGAGCACATAAAGCCATTTAAGATTATTCACATAATAGGCACAAATGGCAAAGGTAGCAGCGGCCGCTTTTTAGCACAAATTTTAAGCCAAAATGGCGCAAAAGTAGGGCACTACACAAGCCCTCATATATTTAAGTTTAATGAGCGATTTTGGCTAAATGGCGAGGTCGCTAGTGATGAAATTTTAGAGGCAGCTCATGAGCGCTTGCAGGCTCTTCTAAATGATGAATATAAGATAAAAACGAGCTATTTTGAGTATATGACATTGCTTTCTGCGGTGCTTTTTGAGGGTTGCGACTATTTTGTCTGCGAAGCTGGTATGGGCGGTGTGCTTGATGCGACAAATGTTTTTGAAAAAGAGCTAAGCATCTTTACTCCGATCGGCTTCGACCACACGGCGATACTGGGTAGTAGCTTAGAAGAAATTTCACGTACGAAATTTGAAGCCATGGGCAAAAGAGCTATTTTAAATGATGAGATGAACGAGATAAGCGTTGCTATCGCAAAAGAGATCGCAAGCGAGAAAAAAGCGGTTTTAAGCTTTCCAAGAGAAATTTTGACCAAAGAAAATTTAAATGAGATCGCAAACTATGCAGATAAATTTAATCTACCAGAGTTTTTGCGCTCAAATTTAACTCTAGCCTACGCCGCAGCTAAAATTTTAGATAGCAGCATAGATATCAAAAAGCTTGGCGCTCTTACGCTTCGAGGCAGATGCGAAAAGATCGCTTCAAATTTATACGTTGATGTCGGCCATAACGAGCTTGGTGCAAAGGCTGTGGCTAAGAAATTTAGCCAAGGTGAGTTTACCGGCAAAAAGCTTACCTTGGTCTATAATTCGTTCTTAGATAAAGATTTCAAAGCGGTTTTGGCAGCTTTAAAGCCAGTTGTTGAAGAGGTACTACTATATCACTATCACTGCGAGGGTAGAGAGCTTGGCGGACAACTTATAAGCAAGGCATTAAGTGAGCTAGAAATTTCATATAAAGACTTTGAGTCAAGTGATATGAACGACGTAAAAGAGGCTATAAACGGCAAAATTTATCTAGCTTTTGGCTCATTTCATCTAGTTGAAGCTTTTTTAAAAGAGTACTATGCAAGCAAAGGTTTATGAGTATCTTTTAGCAAACGCTCCGCAAATTCTTATCTGTGAAGATGATAAGGAGGCAGCTCTTTGTGCTGATGCGGCTAGTTTTGCTGGTTTTAATGCATTTAGGTTGCCTGATTTTAGAGCTAAAAAGGGTGATGATTTAAGAAGCTTTAACGAAGAGCTTTTTGAAATTTCATCAGTGCTTAGCAAATACTATAAATTTGATGGCAAAAAGATTATCATTAGTCCATTTAGCACGCTTTTAAATCCACTACCAACGCAAAAAAATTTAGAGAGCTCCACGGTCAAGTTAAAAGATAATATAAACTTAAATGAATTTGCCGATCTGCTTATACGATTTGGCTATGAGTGTGTAGATATCGTTGAGAGCGTTGGTGAGTTTAGTATCCGTGGCGAAGTCATTGATATTTACGGCGTAAATATGGATGATCCTGTTAGGATTTTGCTTTTTGGTGATGAGGTTGAGAGCATAAGAAACTACAACACCGCCACGCAAATTAGCAATAAAGCCGAGCTAAGCGAGGCTGAGATCGTTCCTTTTATCGCAAATCTTAGCAAAGACGAGTTTGAAAAAGTTAGCCAAAAGATCGAGGATATGCAAAGCGACGCCTTGGTGAGTGATCTAAATTCGCTTGGGTTTTGGGCGATAGATAGCTTTAGTGACTACTTAAAAGAATTTGACTCAAAGCTTGTTAAAAAGATCGATTTTGAAATTTATGATGCGCCCAAGGAGAAATTCAAGGGCATTGAAATTTTACCCGAGCCAAAGGTCTATAAAGATCTAGAAGTTACTTTAAATTTTGACTTTTTTGAGCTAAATAAAAGCAAAAGCATAACCGTTCTTTCAAGAAATGAGGGGCTTTTTAAGGGCTATGAGCTTGATAGCTTTGCCAACGTAAAGCTTGAAATTTCGCCTCTTGTGGTAAATATAACTTCAAGTGATAAGATCGTAGTTTCACTTAATAAATTTGAGAAAAAAAGACGAGTTAAACGCTCAAGTCTTGTGGTAGACGAGCTAAAAGTAAATGACTATGTCGTGCATGAAGATTATGGTATAGGTAAATTTCTAGGGCTTGAAAAGATTAAAGTTTTGGGTGCTACGAAGGAATTTGTGGTCATTGCTTATCAAAATGATGACAAGCTTCTTTTGCCAGTAGAGCATCTAAATCTAATCGATCGCTACATCGCACAAAATGGCTCTATGGCGGTGCTGGACCGCTTAGGTAAGGCAAATTTTGCCAAGATAAAAGAAAAGGTTAGAGAAAAACTCTTTGCGATCGCTTCAAAGATCGTAGCTATGGCGGCAAAAAGAGAGCTTGTGGCTGGTAAAATTTTGCAAAAAGAAGACATCTCTTATCTAAATTTTGTCCAAGACGCTGGCTTTTCATATACGAGTGATCAGCAAAAAGCGGTAAATGATATAAGGGATGAGCTAAAAAGCGGAAGGGTCATGGATAGGCTGCTTAGCGGAGACGTTGGCTTTGGTAAGACCGAAGTTGCGATGAATGCTATATTTACCTGCATAAAATCAGGTTTTAGTGCATTTTTCTTTGTGCCAACGACGCTTCTTAGCTCACAGCATTACAAGACGCTAAGCCAAAGATTTAGCAAATTTGGCATAAAGGTCTTTAGGTTAGATCGCTTCTCAAGTGCTAAAGAGAAGTCGAGCCTGCAAAAAGCACTAAAAGAAAATGAGCCAATAGTTTGTGTGGGTACGCATGCGCTTCTTGGCGTAAAGGCTGAGAATTTGGGGCTTATAGTGGTTGATGAAGAGCATAAATTTGGCGTTAAGCAAAAAGAGCAACTAAAAGAAATTTCTCAAAATTCACACATCTTAAGCATGAGTGCCACTCCTATACCAAGAAGCCTAAATATGGCGCTTAGCAAGATAAAAACATATAGTATTTTAGCCACTCCGCCAAGTTCAAGGTTGGATGTTAGAACAAGTGTGAGAGAGTGGGACGAAAAGGTCGTCAAAGAGGCGATCATGCGTGAGCTAAGACGTGGTGGGCAGACTTTTTACATTCACAACCACATCGCAGACATCGAGCAGACGGCAAACGATCTAAGAAAAATTTTGCCAAAGCTTAGGATATTGATCCTGCATTCAAAGGTAAATGCGAAAGTTACCGAAGATGAGATGATGAAATTTGAGCGAGGCGAGTATGACTTGCTGCTTTGCACCAGCATCGTTGAAAGCGGCATCCACTTGCCAAATGCAAACACCATAATCGTAGAAAATGCCAATAAATTTGGCATGGCTGACTTGCATCAGCTCCGTGGTCGCGTGGGTAGAAGCGACAAGCAGGCCTACTGCTACTTTTTGGTGGAAGATAAAAACGCCATTAGCAAAGACGCACTAAAACGTCTTGTCGCACTTGAGGGCAACTCATTTTTGGGCGCTGGCTCAGTGCTAGCCTATCACGACCTTGAGATAAGAGGTGGTGGTAACATCATTGGCGAGGCACAAAGCGGTCACATCGAGGCTATCGGCTACTCGCTATATCTAAAAATGCTAGAAGATGAGATAAATAAGCTTCTTAATCAAGACTCCGCAAAGCTTGACAAGATCGATCTAAAGCTTAGTGTGAGCGCCTTTTTAAATCAAGAATTTATAAGAGAAGATAGACTAAGGCTTGAAATTTATAGGCGCCTTAGCAAGTGCAAAGAGGTTGCCGAGGTCTATGAGATACAAAGTGAGCTTGAGGATAGATTTGGCAAAATAGATACGTTTACAAAGCAGTTTTTAGATGTCATTATCATTAAAATTTTAGCTCTAAAAGCCGGCATAAAAACGATCTCAAACAGCGAGCAAAACATACTAATAACAAAAAATGATGATGAGAAGATCAGGCTAAAGTCACGTAGCAAGGACGATGACGATGTTTTGGCTGAAATTTTAGTCTATCTAAGAAAGGATAAGAAGTGATAGATTGGGGTGTGAAATACGCAGCGATTTATAAAAGCACAAAAAGCATGCTAAAACCAGTTGATGATATTGATTTTGTAGATATCGACTCACTTTATGGACTAGAAAAACAAAAAGAAATTTTACTAAAAAATACTCTAAATTTTATAGAAGGTAAAGACGCAAATCACGTGCTTCTTTGGGGCGAGAGAGGATGTGGCAAGTCAAGCCTTGTAAGGGCTGTTTTTACTAAATTTTATAAAGCTGGGCTTCGCATCATTGAGATCGGTTGCGAGGATCTAAAATATCTTGGCGACATCATCGATGAGATCAGAAAGAGTGAGTTTAAATTTATCATTTTTTGTGATGATCTAAGCTTTGAAAATGGCAGCAATGAGTATAAATTTCTAAAGCCTATAATGGATGGCTCTATCCAAAAGCCGCCAAAAAACGTACTTTTATACGCTACGTCAAACCGCAGACATCTAATAAGCGAGTTTAAAAGCGAGAATGAAAACTCAGAGCTAATTGACGGAGAAATCCATTACAGCGATGCAGCTCAGGAGAAAATTTCTCTATCCGATCGCTTTGGCCTTTGGATTAGTTTTTATCAGGGTAACTACGATGAGTATCTAAAAATGGTTGATTTTTACTTTAAGGATTACATAGGCGACAAAGATGAGCTTTACGCACTTGCTAAAAATTTCGCCACGCTAAGAGCTAGCAGAAGTGGTAGGACAGCAAAGCAGTTTTATCTCACATTTAAAGAAAATTTCAAATGACATCAACTGATTTATTTTTAACCTTATTTAATCACAAAAGCAGAAATTTGGATGAGCTAAAATGGCCAGGTGAGGGTACTTTTGAGGTTATTTTAGGCGCTATTTTGGTGCAAAATACCAACTGGAAAAATGTAGAAAAAGCATTAAATAATCTAAAAAATGCTGGAAAAGATAGCCTAAATGGTATTTGCGAGCTTGAAAACAGCGAGCTTGCCACGCTCATAAAGCCAAGTGGTTTTTACAACACAAAGGCAAAGCGGCTAAAAACGCTTTGTCTAGCCATAAAAAACGAGTTTGGCGATTTTGAAAATTTTAAAGAAAATACCAGTCGCGAGTGGCTCATAAACGTAAAAGGTGTTGGGGCTGAGACTTGTGATGCTATACTGGCATATGCTTGTGGTAAGCCATACATGGTCGTTGATGCTTATGTGCTTAGGATAATGGCGTATTTTGACTATAATTTCGAGTGCTACGACGAGGCGGCTGAGTGGCTTAGCTCGCTTAATTATGATGAGATTTATAAATTTCTTGATAGCTCGAAATTTGATGAAGTTGAAATTTTAAAACTCTATCACGCTCTTATTTTGGAGTTTTGTAAAGAAAATTTCAAAGGTAAAATCTTAAGCCAAAATGGTCAAAAAATATTAAGTAGCATTAAAAATTAAACTACTAATATGTAACAACTCTTTATAAATTTGCCAAAGATTGGGGCTTTTTATAATCTATTTTAAAATTCTGTGCTAAATTTACACAAAATTTATCTTATTTAATTTAGGAGGAGTGATGATTTACGATAACATCGTTAAAACGATTGGTAATACACCTATTGTAAAGATAAAAACAGGTGCTGATGAAGCCGAAATTTACGTAAAACTAGAGTTTTTTAATCCAGGTGGCTCTGTAAAAGATAGGATCGCATTTAATATGGTAACCAAAATGCTAGCTGATGGCACTCTTAAATATGGCGATACTATCGTTGAGCCAACGAGCGGAAATACTGGCATTGGTGTAGCGATGTGCGGTGCTGCACTTGGCTTTAAAGTGATCCTTTGCATGCCAGAAAGCATGAGTATCGAAAGACGCAAAATAGTAGCTGCTTATGGTGCACAGCTTGAGCTTACTCCTGCGTCTGGTGGCATGAAAGCAGCGATCGCAAGAGCTACAGAGCTAGCAGCTCAGCCAAATCACGTAATGCTAAGCCAGTTTGAAAACAAGTATAACCCACAAGCTCACGAACTAACAACAGCTACTGAGATCGTGGCCGATTTTAGCAAGCTTGATGCCTTTGTAGCTGGTGTTGGCACAGGTGGTACAATAAGTGGCGTAGCAAAAATTTTAAAAGAAAAAGGCTATGATACTAAGGTCATCGCAGTAGAGCCTGAAGCATCGCCAGTTTTAAGTGGTGGCAACCCAGGACCGCATAAAATTCAAGGCATTGGAGCCGGATTTTTACCAAATACTATGAATATGAGCCTAGTTAGTGAAGTAGAAAAAGTGAGCAACGATGATGCGCTAAACGCAGCTAGAGCAATCGCTAAAAGTGATGGACTCATGATAGGTATAAGCGGTGGTGCTGCTTACGTGGCTGCAAAAAGAGTGGCTAAAAGACTTGGCGCTGGCAAAAAAGTACTTTTCATAGCTCCAGATAATGGCGAAAGATACTTAAGCACAGAGCTTTACGGAGCATAAAAATATGTGGGAGAGTCTAAAGGAGCTAGTTCAAACTGTTCGTGAAAAAGACCCATCGGTACATAAGTGTTGCTTTTTGGCAATACTTATAAACACTCCTGGTATTCATGCGGTTTTGTTTCATAAAATTTCTCATTTTTTATATAAAAAAGAGCATTTTTTTCTAGCTAGACTCATCTCGCAAATTGCGAGATTTTTAACGGGCATCGAGATCCATCCTGGAGCAAAGATCGGCAAGAGATTTTTCATAGATCATGGTATGGGTGTGGTTATCGGTGAGACAGCTGAGATAGGCGATGATGTAATGATGTATCATCAAGTAACACTTGGAGGCACTGGAAAAGAGTGTGGCAAAAGGCATCCGACTGTAAAAAATGGTGTGACTATCGCAGCTGGCTCGAAAATACTAGGTGCCATAACGATCGGCGAAAATGCCAAGATCGGCGCAAACTCGGTCGTGCTAAAAAATGTCCCAGCAAACGCGACAGTCGTTGGTATACCAGCGAGAATAGTTCGAGTAAATGGGACAAAATTTGAACCAGAATTTATTATCTAACCTTAAAGATTAGATAAATTTATTCTTACTTTTTATGCTTTAAAATTTGAGCATAAATTTCGTCTTTTAGTTTTAACTTCTCTTTCTTTAAATTATCAATTTCAGATGGTTTTGCCAGATTGTCGTCTATTTTTTTATTTAGCTCATCATGTTTTTTGCAAAGAGCAGCAAAACGAGCATCGGTTTTCTTTAGCTCATTTATAAGGTCTGTATATTCATGTAACATATCGGCTCCTATAAAAATTTGAGAAATTTTATCAAGGCTTTGTAAATGCTTGGATATAAAAAAAGTACCAAGACATTGCTTAAATTTTTAAAAAGAGCGAGTAGAAAAATTTATTTTATACGTATTTAAATTCTTCAGGTTTGTGTTTGCTTTTTACAACGCGTTTGGTTAGACGTATTCCATCAACGGTACCGATGACTAAAAGCTTTGATCCTGTCCCCACTAATGTATCGCCATTTGGCATTGGTACAAAATTATTATTTATATCTCTAATGCCCACTATGTCTGCATTTGTTATGTTTCGTAGGTGAGTTTCTTTTAATCTTTTAAATCTTATCCAAGAGTAATCAGGCACAAGAATTTCTTCTATATCGATAGGTGAATTTTTTGTATACAAAAACTGCTCTAATAAATTTTCCATGTCCGGCCTTACGCTCATGGCGCTTAGGCGTTGTGCGACCAGACGAGATGGGCTCACCACATTGTCAGCGCCTAATTTTTTTAATCTTTGTGTATCGTCTTCTGTCTCTGCATTTGTTATGATATGATAAGGCTTTCTGCGACCTATCTCTTTTTCATAAAGTCTTACAGATGCTATAAGGGCGATGTTATCAGCAATATTTGAGCTAAGAGTTATAAGTCCTTTTGCGCTTGATAGATGTGTTTTTAAAAAGGCAATTTGTGTATGTGGCTGAGCTTTTATGAAATATGGATATTTATAAATTTGAGCTAGCTCTGCAATATCTTCTCTATCATCGACCACTACAAAAGGTATATGATTTTCGCGAAATTGAGCACTAAGTTCGATTGTGTATAGATTGTGATAACAAATAACGAAGTGATTTTTTAGTCTTGCGATCCTATAAAGCATGCGTCGTTCCTTTAAAATGCTAATTAATGTACCTCTTTTTAAAACCTCAACCACAATACCGATCGATAGTGTAAATATAATAAAACCAATAAGTATAAACGTGATAGTAAAAATTCTGCCCTTTGGAGTTATTGGAGCAACTTCGGTAAAACCAACTGTTGTAAAAGTCATGCCAGCTTGGTAAAAGGCATCTATTAGCGAGAAATTATCTATTAAGACATAACCTAATGTTCCAAAAAGTAACAGTAATACGACTGAAATTAGTGGAAATCTAAAAGGTTTTAATTGTTCGTAAAGCTCAATATCTAGGCTTATTTCTGGTTTTGTAGAGTTTGACCAGTTGAGGAATTTTAAAAGTCTTGAGAGAAAAGACATAAATTCCTCTTCATTTTATATTCTTAGTTTGATTGTTTCTTCATCGTTCTTAGAGTAGAAGCAGCAACTTTTATCTTTCTTGTAGTACCATCTTCTAGCGTAACGCGAATCGTTCTAAGATTTGGCAAGAATCTTCTTTTAGTTTTATTGTTAGCATGGCTCACATTGTTGCCTATCATCGGTCCTTTGCCTGTTATCGCACATCTTTTTGACATTTTTTTTCCTTATAAACAAAAATTTCTGCTGATTTTATCTAAAACAAACAAAAGTAATGCTTAAATAGATTCTCTTTTAAAAGAATTGATTTTTATTAATAATCTAGATAAAATAACACCTTTGCCTATAATTATAAATAGCAAAAATATTTAGAAATCTTGAGTGATATAAAATGCTTAGTAAAGAGTTGATCGAAAAAAATGTTGATTTTGTTTTGCAGATGCCAACTCTTTTTGAAAAGGTCGAGCGTTTTTTATTAGCTGGTAATCTAACTGAGGCAGTTACTACTTTACAAAATATAGCATCTTTTAAAACTTATTCTAACTCCATTTTTAAACGTGCAAAATTTGATATTCCTTATGATGGCAACGATTTGGTAGTAATAGCAAATATGCTTGGCATTGATACTTTTAGAGCGATAGTGCTTTCTTATTTTATATTTTTAAAATCCCCAAAAATTTATAAGGTATTTAATTTTAAAATCGTCGATTTGATCGAGCTTAATGCTAAAATTTTATCAGATTGGCTAAAGATATTAAACTCTTTTAAAGAAAAGCACTACAACTATTTATCGCTTGCTCCGTATTCTATGGCCTGTATTATAGTGTGTGAGAATTTATTTTCGAAATTTCCATCTTGCATGTCAGATGTTATTTTGTATTCTGATGTAAGCTATAATAAAATTTTGCAAAAAAAATATGGCTTTAGTCTTTGGGATATTTTTTTAAAAGCAATGAATATGAATAAACAATCATTAAGCAAGATTGATAAAGAGATGCTTTGCTTTTTTGAGATTTTGCTCTCTTATGAGTCCAGCAGGCCTGAATTTTATGATTTTGGAGTTGATAAAATTTTAGATATCAATGTTTATCCAGAGATGCAAACCATTATATTTATTAAAAAAGCTCTACAAAAATGAAATTAACTTTTAATGGTTCTATGGCAATTATAAGGCCTTTTGGTTTTTTGGAAGCAGAGAATGTTCCATTAAAATTAAGTGAAAAATATATAAACCAAATTTCATCGCGTGATATCAGTGCTATACTGCTTTCACTAAAAAATGTTACATTTTTTAGCCCTATTTGGCTTGGTAGAGTAATTGAAAATTTAAGCGAAGAAGCGCAAAAGCTTGGCGTAGTATTTGCGATTTGCGATTACAATGAAATTTTTTATGAATTGATGATGAAAACAGTTAAGAATATTTTAAATATTTCAATGTTTGAAAGTGAAAATATCGCAAGCTTGTTTTTAAATAAATTTCTAAATAACACAAATGACAAAGTTTTCATTTATAACTCAACTGAGCAGTACAAGCACTATTTAGCTAATTATCTCAAAAATCGCTCATTTGATGTGGTTGAGGCTAGAGATACGATCGAGTTTAATAAAAAAAAGAATTTATATAATTATGCAATATCACAGCTAAATCATGTAAGATTAAGACAAAATCAGATAGATACTTTTATAAAAGATGGTGTCGTTATTTATGCCATAAAAAGTTTTATGGACTCAGATTTTATTGAAGATTTTGATATGTCAGCTCATGACATTATGCTAAAAATCGGATATAAATTTTTTATTTTATGGGTAAATATTTCCGGTGCTCTAAATATAAGGGGTGCAAAATTTCTAATCAAACTTGCTAGCATTAGCAAAAGATCAGGTGCATTTATTTCGCTTTGTGGCATAAACGAATCAAATTTATCTATTGAATTAGTAACGTATCTTAAAGATGCAAATATATTTATCTATAAAAATTTAAATGACTTTTACAAAGACGACACTATTTTTTATCTTAAAAAAAGAGACTTTGATGCAGAGCCAGTAGATATTAACAAGAGCGTTGCTCAAATTTCATCTTATGTGACGCAAATTGCGAGCAAAATTATCTCACAATTAGCAGAAGAAGAAATTTTGTGTGTTGATACCAAAGTTAGTGCGCTTGACATAGAAGATGAATGCGATTACTTGCGTATTTGTGTTCAGTATTATGGTGATATTTACGCAAGAGTGCTATTTGGAGTAAAAAAAGATAAATTAGACAAAATTTGCTCTATTTTTATGCCTGAAGGCAATGATTCAAATGATTATTTAAGTGGATATTCTCAAATTTTTAGTATCATTACGGATAAATTTTTGACTCATCTTTGGCAAAAAGGCATAAAAGTAAAAGTTAGTTTGCCTAAAATTTTATCCGATGATGTTTTTTTTGATCACAATAGTGTAGGCATCATGAATAGACTAGATGTAAAAGATGACGAAATAGGCTTTGTATTTGTAACCAAGTGAGGAGAAGAAATGTATGTTGCACCTAGTATTTTATCGGCTGATTTTGGAAATTTGGCAGCTGAGATAAGAGCCATTTGCGAGGCTGGGTGCGATCTGGTGCATGTTGATGTTATGGATGGGCATTTTGTGCCAAATTTAACTATCGGCCCAGTTGTGGTAAATGCCGTTGCAAAAGCAGCTACAAAGCCACTTGATATACATTTGATGGTTGAGAATAACTCGTTTTTTGCCGACCTTTTCTTGCCGCTAAAGCCAAAATTTCTAACCTTTCATATCGAAGAAGAGAAGCACCCATTAAGGCTCATCGATCACATCAGGAAAAACGGCGTTAGCCCTGGCATCGTGCTAAATCCGCATACGCCAGTTAGTGCGATCGAGTATATTATTGATGAAGTTGATATGGTGCTTTTGATGAGTGTAAATCCTGGCTTTGGCGGTCAAAAATTTATGCCAGTCGTGCTTGAAAAAACAAGGGCGCTACGAGAGCTGATAGAACGAAAAAACGCTAAGTGTCTGATTGAAGTAGATGGCGGCATAAACGGACTAAATGCACCTGATCTTGAAGAGGCTGGAGCTGACATCTTGGTGGCTGGCAACTACATCTTCTCATCAAATTCTTACGAACAAGCCATCCGTGCCATAAAGCTTGAGTTTTGAAACCAAAAAAACAGCGTTTAGAAAATAGCATAGAAATTTTAGCTAGGCAAAATTTAAGCTATCATGAGTTTATTTTAAGATTTGGCGATATAGAAGAAATTTCGTCGCTAATTGACGTGCGTGACCTTGATATGTGGCGAACTCTTGGGCTTGACATCACTAGAAATGAAGAGAATGAGATCGAGCTTGGCACGAGATTTAGAGATATTAGCGAGCAGGAATTTTGCGTGGTTGATATCGAAACGACTGGCGGTACGACGAGCGGACAGATCATTGAAATCGGTGCAATAAAAATGAAAAATGGCGTTGAGATAGGGCGTTTTGAAAGCTTTGTGGCAGCTAATGTGGTGCCTGAAAATATCACCGAACTAACTGGCATAAAGACTAGCGATCTAGTTGGTGCGCCAAATTTACTAAATGTGCTTGAGCGGTTTAAAATTTTTCTAGGAACTAGCGTCTTTATCGCTCATAACGTAAATTTTGACTATGGCTTTATCTCTCACAGCCTAAATGAGATCGGCCTTGGCATGTTGCTAAACAGAAAGCTTTGTACCATCGATCTTAGTCGCCGCACTATCGCTTCGCAAAAATACGGCCTTGGCTCGCTAAAAGAGCTTCTTGGCATAAACAATACCCACCACAGAGCCCTAAATGACGCAATAGCTGCAGCTGAAATTTTTAAAGTCTGCCTTACACGCTTACCTTTTAGTATCCAAACGACAGAGGATCTCATAAACTTTAGCAAAACAGCTCCAAGTGTGAAGCTAAAACCTGAACCAGTTTTGTGTGCGAATTAGCGATAAAAAACTATTCACAATCAATATAAAATCGCATTAACTTTTATGCAATCCCTGGCTTTTAAAGGTTTATAGATAATTTTGCTAAATTTTACGTTTTTATAAAATTTACGGCGATCTTACAAAAAGGAGACAAATGAGCCAGAAAAATCCTATTTCAAATTTCATCCCAGCTGACGATGAGGTGCTTGCTTTTTTGTCAAATTTTAGTGAGAAGTGGCGCACGAGCAGTGATGGAGCGGAGTTTATAGAGCAAAATTTTACCTTTATTGGCTCAAAGCCAGTTTTGAGAAATTTAAAGTGTTATAAAACGGCTGAATATAAAAATTTTGCCGACATTAAAAAATTTCTCAGCTCAGATCCAAGCATCAAAAGTAAAATTTTAAGCGGCGAGATAAGCTACATCGGCGACAATCTAACCAGTGCGGAGGTTAAATTTACACCTGAGTATTTTTACGATTTTTTAAAATTTGTAGTTGAGAATATCCCAGAGCATCACTATTTTTGTAACCCTAAGATAGGCTGGATATTGTTCATTGCGATGGAGGGATATGTGGAATTTGGTGTTTTGCACTAATAAATTTATTTTTAAGCAGTTGTCTAAAATTGTCAATAAAAACAAAACGTGAAAGAAAAATTATTCGTAAAAATTCTTAAAATTAACAAAAAACTGAGCTTGTATTCCAACACCGCTTATTGCTAGCAAAATTTAATCAATTTTTTTATATAATCCCTATTTTTCACAAAGGCAAAAAGATGGATAGAAAATCTTGGAGTTCAAGGCTCACATACATTTTAGCTGTTGCAGGAGCTACGGTTGGCTTTGGTGCGACGTGGCGCTTCCCGTATCTAGTCGGGCAAAACGGTGGTGGCGCCTATGTGCTCGTGTTTTGTATCGCGATGATCGTGATTGGCATACCGATGATTCTAGTTGAAAATGCGATCGGTAGACGCCTAAAATGCAACGCTGTGGATGCTTTTGGTGGATCGATAAATGGCAAAAAGATCAGCAAAAAGTGGCAGATCGTTGGCTGGATGGGGCTTGTTGGTGCTTTTGGCATTATGGCTTACTATATGGTTATTGGTGGCTGGGTGCTAAACTACATCGCCCAAATTTCATTTGGTTTACTTGATCTCTCGCATGTGGTTAGTTTTGAGGAGACAAGTGCGTTTTATGAGCAAAATATCGTAAGCAATCCACTTGCTATCAGCTTTGCAACGCTTGTTTTTGTGCTAGTTAATTACGCTATTTTGGTACAGGGTGCGGTCGGTGGTATCGAGCGATCAGCGAAATTTTTAATGCCACTACTTTTTATTTTAATGCTTATTATGATCGCTAAAAATATCACGCTAGATGGTGCAATAGAAGGTGTGAAATTTTACTTAACGCCTAATTTCTCAAAGATAAATTTAAAGCTTTTTGTCGATGTTTTGGGGCAGGTCTTCTTTGCTCTTTCGCTTGGTTTTGGTGTGATGATCACGCTTTCTAGCTTTGTGAAAAAGGATGAGGGTTTGGTTAAAATTTCTATCATTACAGGTATTTTAAATACGGTAATTGCCGTACTTGCAGGCTTTATGATATTTCCTTCTCTTTTTAGCTACGGCGTATCGCCAGATAGTGGCCCAAGTTTGGTATTTAAATCACTACCAATTGTTTTTTCTCACATGCCATTTGGTGGTTTTTTTGCGGTTGCGTTTTTTACACTATTAATGATCGCTGCACTTACAACATCGCTACCAATATATGAAGTAATAATCACAACACTTCAAGAAAAATTTAAGATAAAACGCAAAAAAGCAATATTTTTGGTCCTTGGCGGTATATTTGTTTTAGGGAATTTACCTTCGCTAATGGCTACAAACATACTAAGTCACGTAAGCATTTTTGGTAAGAATATTTTTGATGCATATGATGCAATAAGCGCAACGATATTTTTTGTATTTACTTCATTTGGGTGTGCAATATTCGTAGGTTGGGTGCTAAAAGATGATGCAAAAAAAGAAATTTTGCAAGGTAGTGAAAAACATACAAAACTAATAAATGTCTGGTTTTGGTATATAAAATTTGTCGTACCGTTTATCATTTTGGTGCTTTTTATCAGCTCGTTTTACGATAATTTTTTAAAATAGGGCGTAAAAATATGTTTTATTTTTTACTTGGTATTTACTTTTTTTACGTTGCCGCAAAGGCGATTTTGGCGATTTTACAGATAAATTTTATACGTGCGGAGGCTAAAAAGCCGGCCGTCGTGCTAGAGCAGGGGGAGTATAAAACCGCCGCCGCTGCAGCGATAACGAATCAAAAATTTGAGATAGCAAGCCTTTTTTATCACGCCGTGATATTTATGATGTGGTCGTGCTGGGGGCTTGGCGCGATATCGGGGCATGCCTACAAAACGGGAGATATAGGCGATAACGTCTTTATGGTTATGGTATTTTTACTCGTTTCGTCACTGCTAGAACTGCCGCTAAATATCTACGAAACCTTCGTCAAAGACAAAAAGCTCGGCTTTTCAAACGTAACGCCTAAAATTTTCGCGCTCGATCTACTTAAAACGCTCGCACTAACGCTAGTGTTTGGCACGCTGTTTGTGTGGCTAGTGCTGCTTTGCATTAGATTTTTGGGCGATTTTTGGTGGTTTTGGGCGTTTTTGCTTAGCTTTGCCATCGCGCTTGTTATAAATCTCATCTACCCGACGCTCATCGCGCCAATTTTTAACAAAATGCAGCCGCTAGAAGAGGGCGAGCTAAAAAGCCGTATTGAAGGGCTTTTGGCGCGGTGCGGGTTTAAAAGTAGCGGCGTTTTTACGATAGACGCTAGCAAGCGCGATAACCGCCTAAACGCCTATTTCGGCGGCCTTGGCACGACTAAACGAGTGGTGCTTTTCGACACGCTCGTTAAAAAGCTAAGCTTAGATGAGATAATCGCTGTTTTGGGGCATGAGCTGGGGCATTTTAAGCATAAAGATATCCTAAAAATGATCGCTCTAAGCGCGGTTATGCTTTTTGCGATGTTTTTTATATTTGGCAACATCCCTGACGCGGCGTATCAAGCGCTTGGGCTTCATAGCGGAGGCGGCGGAGTGATCGTGTTTTTGCTACTTTTTTCGCCGATTTTCGGGTTTTTATTTTCGCCGGTGAGCTCGTATTTTAGCCGCGCGAACGAATTTGGCGCCGATAGATTCGCTGGCGAGGTCTCAAACAAAGCCGACATGATAAGCGCGCTAAAAAAGCTAGGCTCCGAAAACAAGGCCTTTCCAAAGGCTCATCCTCTCTATGCGTTCGTCTATCATTCGCACCCAAGCCTTTTTGAGCGTATAAATGAGCTAGAAAATGAAAATTGAAGAAGCTCTTAAAGAGGCTAGTTTAAGGCTAAGCTCACTTTGTCAAAATCCAAGCAGAGTTGCTAAAATTTTGCTTATGAACTATCTTGATGTAAGCATTGAATGGATATTTTTAAATCAAAAAAATGAATTTGATGAGAGCGGCTATTTTGCTCTAGTTAAAAGGTATGAAAACTACGAGCCTCTTGAATATATAACTGGTAAAGCTAGCTTTTATGGGCTTGATTTTTATGTGGAAAGCGGAGTGCTTATCCCAAGACCTGAAACAGAAATTTTAGTGGATAAAGTAATAGAAATTTCACGCGAATATAATGAGCCAAAGATCGCAGAAATAGGCACAGGAAGCGGCATTATTAGTATCATACTAGCTCTAAAAACAAAGGCAAATATCGTAGCGACAGACATCAACGAAAAAGCTTTGATGCTTGCTAAAAAAAATGCAGATAAATTTGATGTAGGCGGGAGGATCAAATTTTTAAACTGCTCTTATGTGGATGAAATTTTAGAAGATATTGATATTTTGGTTTCAAATCCGCCATATATTGCAAGAGGCTATAAACTTAGTAAATTTGTACTAAATGAGCCAGAAAGTGCGCTCTTTGGAGGCGAAGTAGGAGATGAAATCTTAAAAGATATTATTCTCATAGCCAAAGATCGTAATATCAAAAACGTTGCTTGTGAGATGGGGTACGATCAAAAAGCAAGTATACAAAATTTCTTAGAGGCCAATGGTTTTGAGTATAGCTTTTACAAAGATTTGGCTGGCTTTGATAGAGGCTTTTGCGCGAAGTTAAAAATATAAAGGAGAGAATTTGAGAGGAGTTTATTTTTTGCTTTTGGCAGTACTTATAGGAGCTGAGCTAACGCTTGGTATTTTGGTGGCGCCAGTCATATTTTTCCCACAAAGCATCATAGGAGATGGCATACTTACGCATTTTATGAGCGGTCAAATGATGACAAAGATATTTTTGAAATTTAATTATATTTTGCTTTTTATAAGCATAGTTGTAATGATTAGCGAGCTATTTGATCTTAGAAAAAAGCTTATTTTTTCACTAAAATTTAGCATGTTAATGCTTGCTTTTTTAAATTTAGCCTTAGCTTTAAGCTTTGTATTTTTCTTTACTCCTTTTGTAGTTTACGCTCAGAATTTGGGTGTTGACTCGACACAGACGGCCGAATTTGCCAAAATGCATAGTGCGAGTGAATATGTGATGAAAATTATGCTTGTTTTACAAATTATTTTATTTTTTGTGAAATTTAAGATTAGCCAAAATGAACGCGAAGCCTGATATTCAAGTCTTAACAAATTTTTTAGCCAAATACACGACGGCGATGGTGAGCGCTGGCACCTACACCGCACGCGTAGAAAAGTGCGTAGACCGCATAGCTAACCACTACGGATACGACGTTAGCGTGACGATTTTCGTGAAGTATTTTACCATTAGCGTCATGGACTCGGCTGACAACTCCCTACGCCGAACCTACGTGAAAAAGATCCCGCTGGGGCAGGTGAGCTTTAACCGTATTTCCGAGCTTTCGTCGCTTAGCTGGCGGATTTTGGATGAAAATTTGAGCTTAGACGAGGCCAAAGAGCAGTTTGAGGGCGTCATGCGCATCGGCGCAAATAAATTTGCAAGCTCGCTTATTTTGATCAGCCTTGCAAATGCGGCGTTTTGCAGGCTTTTTGGCGGCGACGCGGGCTCGGTCGTATGCGTATTTTTCGCGACGCTTGTTGGATATAGCCTTAAATTCGCGCTTGCTAAAATTGGCGTAAATTTAAAAATCCAATACGTTTTGGTCTCGTTCGTCGTCTCTTTTATCGCCTATCTTGGCGTATTTTACGGCTTTACGCACACTAGCGACGTGGCGATCGGCTCGTCGATACTCTTTTTAATGCCGGGCGTTTTTCTCATAAACTCGGTCTTTGATATCATAAACGATAACACGCTTGTAGGCATCAGTAGAGCCGTGAGCACGGGCATCCTGATACTTTGCATAGCAGTGGGCGTCTATATCACGCTCTCGCTTAGCAATGCGGAGATTTTACATGTTTGAGCTTTTTACCGCAACTCTCATAGACGGCGCTTTTGCTGCGGTGGCGGGGCTTGGCTTTGCCTATGCTAGCTCGCCGCCAAAAAGGACTCTTGCCTTTTGCGCGCTGCTTGCGGCGTTTGCGCACGCTAGCCGTTTTTGGATCATGCAGATGGGATTTTTTAACATCAGCGTCGCCACTCTTATAGTATCATTTTTAAGCGGGATTTTAGGTATGCTCTTTGCCAAACGGCTAAAAGTGCCCGCCGAGATCATCGCATTTCCCGCGCTTTTGCCGATGGTGCCGGGAGTCTATGCGTATAAAGGCATCTTGGCGCTGTTTTCGTTTCTAAACGAGCCTGATATTGCTAAGAAAAACGAATACCTAATCATATTTTTCGATAACGCGATCACGACCACGACGGTCTCGCTAGCGCTTGGCGTCGGGGTTTCGGTGGTGCTGATTTTATTTTATGATCAGTCCTTGATGATTACCCGCGGCGCTAAGTGCGATCTGGCTACGAGAAAGACGCACGGATAATTTTAACTTTGGCATAGAAATTTGTATGGCTTTTTGATAGTTTTTATTATTTTTACTAGATATTTTTTCAATTTTGCCGATCTAACTTAAAACCAAATTTCAAAAGGATTTATGATGTTAAGCGGTATCGGCGGATTTTCTAGCGTCGCTAAAAATTTTCAGCTAAATGAAAAACATAGCATAAAGAGTCAAATCATATATAAAAATGAAATCTCGCAGCCTGACACAGTCGAGCACAAATTTAACGAAGTTTTAGGATATAAAGTAGGTGCGGACGGATATTTTACGTCCGAATTTAATGAAGCCGCAGGTATCCCGAAGGACTACAAAATCCACTCAGATACCTTAAAATCTCTCGTGAACGTAAATGATAAAGCGATCGCATTTAATAAAATGTTTTCAAAAATCGACATAGCAAAAACAGTCGGCAATGCATATAAAATTTTATCCCAAGTAGTCGGCGTGGACGTTTTAAATTCCAAAGAAAGTTTTAACAAAGAAGACATCACCAAATTTCCTCAAGGATACGAGTATGAGAAATCAAGTCTAAAAGTAACTAAAGTAAATAAAAACATCTACGACTATGCGTCGGCACGTAGCGCCTTTGACGATAAGTCTGGGAAAACCAACATGGAAACGCTATTTTTTAATAGCTCATATCATGCGTTAACAACGACGCCGCAATATAAGCCGTCAACCAATATCTTTGATAACAATAACGGCGGCAAAGAGAGCGAAAACGTGAGCGTGTTTATAAATCCTCACGGCGAAAGATACACTAACCCTGACGGTAGTATAACTAAAGGAGGCTTGTTAGCAGCCGTAATAAACTCAAATTTAGATGTACGAGAGGGCGAAACTACGGTTTGGGGCAAGATGCAAGGTTATGACAAAAGCATAAGCAGCAAAGAATACAGACAAAAGCTGGACGCCTTTATTGATTCGCGCAACATCTACAGCATCAAAGGAAGCGAGCTTGACGGGCTTAGCAAGGATTACCAAGAATATGTACTAACGTTTCAAAAAATGCAAGAGTCGCTTTTACCCGGTAGCACTGCCTTAAGCGGCAACTCTAACATAACTTCCGACGGCAAAGAATCAAAAAGCCTCTTTGAAATAATGCAAGAGGATATGAAAGAGGCGCAAAAACGCCTAGAAAAGCTAATAGAGCAAGAAAAGCGAACGCAAAAGATGCTGGGTAAAAACAGAAAATACGACAAAGAGCTAGAGCAAAATACTAGAAAAAATTTAGAAGAACTTGAGGCGATAATGAAATTTAACGCTAAGAGCGTGGATATAAAGGCTTAAAAGGATTAATATGATAAGCAGCATAAACGGATTTAACGCAAACGTAAATTATGATTTTAGTAGTGCTCACGAGCGAAATTTAAAAGCACGCGAGGAAAAAGAGGCGGAAGTAATGGGGCTTTTAAGAAAATTCAGTAAAATAGGGCTTAATGTAAGAGCCTAAGGAAATATTGTGAAAATACGAATCTACTACGAAGATACCGATGCTGGCGGAATAGTCTATCACACAAACTACATTAAATTTTGCGAGCGAGCCAGAAGTGAAGCATTTTTCCAGGCTGGATTAAATTTCACAAAAGAGGGCGGATACTTTGTGGTTTCGTCGCTGGAGGCTAAATTTATTGCTTCAGCCGTACTTGGAGATGAAATTTTTGTGCAAAGCAAGATATTGGAGATTAAAAAAGCAAGTATTGTTTTAGAGCAAGAAATTTATAAATTTGATGATAAAAATACGGAAAAACTACTCTTTAGAGCGACGATTACGTTAGCCTTTATGAAAGAAGAGAAGCTTGCTAAGATAAATGATGAGATAAAAAAATTTTTGGAGAATTCTAAATTTTAAATTGTGGCTAAATTAAAAATTTAACTTTAGCCACTTTGTGCTTTTACATCGAGCTATTTTGATCGAGCAAAATTTCTTGATTTGCTTCGTCAAAGTGGTCGCCTTTTGCGTTATAAATTTTAACTCCATATAAGACTTGAGAGTTTTCAACCCTTTCGGTAAAGATTCTATCAGTACTTTTATCTATAAAATTTGTATATATATACTCGGCACCAAAAGCACTTGAATAGCCGATTTGCGAATATCTAAAATCTACATCAAAAAGATCACCAAGCCCCAAAAATAAGTCGTTAACAGGATTTAGTGAGTTCGCGATGAAAAGATTTTGTCTATCTCTTTGTGCGATGGCATTAAAGATATTTGGTAAAAAATTTATCTGCGTACTTAAAAGTGCGTATGGTTTTATCTCAAAGCCCCTCATCTGCGTTGCTACAAGAGAAGCTTTGACGATTGGGATGTTTAAAAATATACTTGCATCATCAAACTTGGATTTTTTACTTAAAGTGTCGTTTAAATTTATATCTTTGCCTACGATAGAGGCCTCGTGATAATCACTACTTTGCATGCGGACATATTCATTTAGCTTTTGCCCTAATGAACTGCCATCATCAAATGCAACTATCTTTTCATTCGAGTAAGCTAGCAAAGCTGAAATTTGCTCTTTATAATCAATGCCACCAAAGATCAAATTTGGCTTTGGATTTATGATAAAAGAGCTATGAACACTTGGAATGTAGATAAGCTCATTTGATAGAACTAGCGAATTTATAATGTTTGCACCATTTGATGTAAGGGCTGCGATAAAATAATTAAAGCCTTGGACTCTAGCCGTTTGCATAGCATTTGTAAGACTTTGTGGGCTTTCATCGTTGCTATTTATAAATTTGATCTCAATATCTGCGTCTTGCTTTAAGACATAGCTTAAGACCGCATTTGATACAACATTTGCATAAGATTTTATAATCTTTTGTGGGATGATTACAGCGATTTTGCCGCTTTTATTAACTTTTAAAATAGCTTCACCACCAAGAGAGATATAAAGCTCTAAAAGAGCGGTATCGTCTATTTTTGCTGGCTCAAATCTCGCCATAAAACTAGCCAGTAAATCAGCCTTGATAAGCTCATTTAAGCAGGTATTATCACAAAATTCTGGTTCTAAATTTATATAAGTAATCTTTGCTGGAGGTATGCTTGATAGACTTTGGTTTTTTGTAACGTTACTCTCAAAATTTATCTCATCTTGTGATGCAAAAATAGTCGAAAAAATGGCTAAAAAAAGTAAAATTTTTCTCATATCACTCCTTTGATCTTTCTTAAATCATCTATAAAAATATTTTCAAAACTAGGATTTTTGCTGATCCACTCTGGCGAAAACGTTGGTAAAATAAGGCTATTTTCATTTTTTAAAATACTACCTCTTATGCTTGAAAATCCACCTTTTAACAATAAATTTGGATATAAATGCATAAAAGCTTTTTCCCCTAAAGTCACGATTATCTTTGGTTTTATCAGTCTAATCTCTTCAAACAAATAAGGACGACAAAGTTCGATAGAACGGCTTAAAATCGGACTTTTATCATCACTTTGTGAAATTTCGCACCGAAGTAGAGAACTTATATAAATTTCTTTTATATCTAAATTTAAACTATTTTTTATGGCATTTTCTAAAAATTTTTTACTGTTATTTTCATAAGAATCATTTTTTTTAGAAAATAATATAAACATGATTTTGCTATTTTCATTGCCGATGCCGGCTGTTACACCTTTTGAGCTATTTCGCAAAGAGCAAAGAGAACATTTTTTTACTTCGCGGTTTAGCTCATCAATATTGTTGTAATCATGATAATTACTTAGACTAAGAAAATTTTTATCAATAAACTTATAGCCAATTAGTTTTAAGAAAAATAATTTTTTTAAAAGCCTATTGTCTTTATTAAAATTCATTTTTGGATTATAACTTGATTTGCTTAAAGTTTGAGTTATGGCTTTTTAAGCTAAGTTATTCAAAGGAATTTAAGTATTGCTTTGATAAAATCCCACTTTTTATATTAACTTTAAGGATAGAAATGAAAAGGACTTATCAACCTCATAAAACCCCTAAAAAACGCACTCATGGCTTTCGCTTAAGAATGAAAACTAAAAATGGCCGAAAAGTAATAAATGCTAGACGTGCCAAAGGTAGAAAAAGATTGGCTGCTTAGCTGGTTTTGAGTCGTTAAACGGCTCAAAAGAATTCTCTCAAGTTTATAAAGAGGCTAGCAAGTGGCATTGTGATGCTTGCATTGTTTTTTATAAACCAACAAATGAAAAAAAAATAGCAGTAGTTGCTAGTAAAAAAGTAGGAAAAGCGGTAGTTAGAAATAGAGCTAAAAGACTTTTGAGAGCCGCTTTTTTTAACATTTCTAGTGAATTAAAAGATGGCACATATATTATGATCGCAAAAAATGGAATTACAGAGATTTCATTTGAAAAAATTTGTAAAAATTTAAGTTGGTCTACAAAAAAAATGGGATGTTTAAAATGAAAAAAATTGCGATTAAAGCTATCGCTTTTTATCAAAAATATATTTCCATACTTCTACCAAAAAGCTGTCGCTATTATCCGACTTGTTCACAATACGCGATTTGGGAATTTCAAACAAATAGTTTTTTTTCTGCTTTTTTTGCAACATTTATGCGAATTTTAAGATGCAATCAACTTTTCAAAGGCGGTATCAACTACCCAATCATCTACAAAAAATTTAACTTATGTTTTATATCTCAAAAAAGTGATACCAAAAATGTAAATTTTTGGTTTGTCCCTTGTCAGAATAGTAAATTTTATGTCGTAAAAGTATTAGATAAATTAAAGGAAAAAAAATAAAATGGAACAGATGTCTATGCAAAAAAGGTTGCTTCTTGCAGCGCTTTTATCTATTGTTTTTTTTATAGTGTATGATTTTTTTATGCCAAAAAGAGTGGTGCCTGAGCAAAACCAAACTACAATGTCTCAAGCAATAGATCAAAATAAAGCTCCAAATACAAATCAAAATACTCCGAAATCAAATGAAAATTTAGCTTCAAATGAGATAATCGCTACTATCAAAGGTCAAAGCTACGAAGCAAAAATAGATAAGCTAGGAAGAATTTCAAAATTCTATCTAACTGAAGAGAAGTATAAAACTGAAGATGGTAACAAAATCGAGCTTGTTTCGCAAAATCCATTGCCACTTGAGCTTAGATTTAACGATAGTACGCTAAATGCCGATGCTTTTAAGGTTGCATATAGCAGTGACGCTAGCGAGATAGATGCCAGCAGGGAGCCTAGAACCATAAAACTTACTCAAAATTTAGATGGCGTTACGATTACAAAAAATATCAAATTTTACCCAAATGGTAGATATGAAGTTGAAGTAAATTTAAGTAAAAATGTTGATTATTTCATCACTCCTGGCTTTAGGCCAAACATCGCAGTAGATAGCTACACAGTTCATGGCGTTATGCTTAGAAACACGGATGATAGCCTAAATATTATAGAAGATGGTGACGCCAAAGAGGTTAAAAACTATGCAAATACCACAATAGCGGCCGCATCTGATAGATACTATACGACGCTATTTTACTCATTTGAAAAGCCATTTGAAGTAGCCGTAGACAAAGATTCTAACAATAATCCTATTCTTTTTGTAAAGGCAAATGATAATTTAAAATTAGGCGCATATATCGGGCCAAAAGAGCATAAAATTTTAAGTTCGATGGACGAGAGACTAAACGATGTTATTGAGTATGGTTGGTTTACATTTATAGCAAAACCGATGTTTGCATTTTTAAATTTCTTGCATAACTACATTGGCAACTGGGGCTGGGCTATAGTTGTGCTAACACTTGTTATAAGGATAGTTTTATTCCCACTTACATACAAGGGTATGCTATCTATGAATAAGCTTAAAGAGCTTGCTCCAAAGGTAAAAGAGCTTCAGACAAAATATAAAGATGATAAGCAAAAAATGCAAGTTCATATGATGGAGCTTTATAAAAAGCATGGAGCAAATCCAATGGGTGGCTGCTTACCGATCTTGCTTCAGATCCCGGTATTTTTTGCGATCTACCGCGTCTTACTAAATGCGATCGAGCTAAAAGGCGCTCCTTGGATACTTTGGATACACGATCTTTCGGTAATGGACCCATATTTTGTATTACCTATTTTGATGGGTCTTACGATGTTTTTACAGCAAAAGCTTACACCAACGACATTTACTGATCCTATGCAAGAAAAGGTGATGAAATTTTTACCTCTTATATTTACATTTTTCTTCGTGACATTCCCAGCTGGTCTTACACTTTACTGGTTTGTAAATAACGTTTGCTCGGTTGTTCAGCAAGTATTTGTAAATAAACTTTTTGAAAAACATAAAAAAGCTGCGGAGGTAAAGGCTTAATGAAAATAGAAGCAAATACCCTTCAAGAGGCATTTCAAAAGGCAGCTGAGAAGCTTAACTGCTCAGTAACCCAGCTTGATATAAAAGTTTTACAGCATCCAAGCAGTGGTTTTTTTGGATTTTTTAAAAGAAGTGCGATCATTGAAGCAAATTTAGAAAATCAGCCAAAACCACAACACAAGCCAAAAAATGATAAAAATTTTGTTAAAAAAAATGATGAGAATGAGACCGTAAAAGAAGATAAAAAGCAAGCTAAAAAACACGATCATAGTGATAAAAAGCGAGGCCCTAAAAAACATAGAGATGAAAAAAGCGAAACTAAATTTGAGCAAAAAGAGCATAAAAATGAAAAGTCAAATTTAAGTGAAAAAAATGAAGCTCTAGCTAAAGATGCATTTGCTCAAAAGAGTGAAGAAGAGGCCGAACCAGGATATGTGATAAAGAGACTTGATGAGCCAAAAGAAATAAAGGAGTCACAAGCTGGTAAAAATGCTCCTAAAAATATTTTAGATAATTCTATTATTGAAAATTTTAACCAAACTGATGAAGAGAGTGCAGCTCAAGCTTTACAAAAAGAAAAAAAAGAAAAAGCAGCAATCGACTTTGATAAAATTTTACCTGAGATCAAAGATGGCATGGACCGTCTTTTTAAGGCAAGTTGTTTTGATATTAGTAAAATTGAAGTTAGCAAATTTGACGATGAAACTGTACTTATAGAGCTTGATGGAGCTGACGCGGCTCTACTTATAGGTAAAGAAGGTTATAGATATAAAGCGATATCTTACATGCTTTATAACTGGTTAAACTCAAAATACAACCTTGCTATCCGCCTTGAGATCGCACGATTTTTACAAAATCAAGAAGCGATGATGGATCAGTATCTAAATGGCGTGATCGAGCGTGTGCAAAATAGCGGTAGAGCCCAGACGAAGCCACTTGATGGGGTTTTGGTTAAGATCGCACTTGAAAAGCTTCGTGAAAAATTTCCAGAGAAATATGTCGGCATAAAAAGTGGCAATGACGGCAAATTTGTCGTTGTAAATGATTTCTTTAAAAAATGAGTGAAACTATTGCGGCCCTTGCCACAGCCTATGGCATTGGCTCAGTTTCTATCGTAAGGCTTAGTGGCAAGGATGCCTTAACTACCTCTTTAAAACTTCTTAAACTTTCAAAATTAGAGCCAAGATACGCGAAACTAGCAAAAATTTACTCTCTTGATGATGAAATTTTAGACGAGGGCATTGTTATATATTTTAAAGCCCCAGCTAGCTTTACTGGCGAAGATATAGTCGAGTTTCAAACGCATGGCGGTATCGTAGTTAGTGAAAGAATTTTAAACGAACTAATTAAAGCTGGTGCAAGGCTTGCTATGCCTGGCGAGTTTAGCAAGCGAGCATTTTTAAATGGCAAGATGGATCTAGCAAAGGCAGAGGCGATGCAAGGGCTTATCACTTCAAAAAGTGAGATCGCAGCTAAAATTTTAACTCGTCAGATGCAAGGCGATCTTAGTAAATTTGTAGGAGAGATAAGGGGTGAAGTGGTCAAAACTCTTGCCTTTGTTGAGACGATGATTGATTATGCTGATGACGATCTGCCCACAAATTTGCTAGATCAAACTAAAGAGATGCTTTTAAGAAATAGCGAGAAGTTAGAGCATATAGCCACTCTTAGTGAGCAAAGAAGAGGACTCATAGATGGCTTTAAGATCGCGATCGTTGGCAAGCCAAATGTTGGTAAAAGTTCTATTTTGAACTCGTTTTTGGCCTACGAGAGAGCGATTGTAAGTGATGAAGCAGGCACAACCAGAGATAGAATAGAAGAAAATTTTAAGATAGGTTCGCATTTAGTTCGCATAATAGACACTGCTGGCATCAGAAAAGATGCTGGAAGGATCGAACAAATCGGCATAAACTACTCGATTTCTGCCATAAACGAAGCTGATATTATCCTAGCTGTTTTTGATGGCTCAAACCCAAGCGATGAGCAAGATAAAGAGATAATCAAGCTCGTTTTAGACTCAAATAAAAAGGCTTTTTTTATATTAAATAAAAGTGATTTATCTTTTAAATTTGACACCAAGCTAGATGGCGCTATCAAAATTTCAGCAAAAACCGATACGAGCGTAGTTTTAAAAGAGCTTGAGGGCTACCTCAAGACACAAGATACCGACGAGATCATGCTAAGCTCAAACCGCCAAATTTTAAGCTGTAAAGAGGCGAGTGAGGCTTTAAAAAGAGCCTTTTTGAGACTCAGCGAAGAGGAGCTAGAAATTTTTGCTTATGAGCTAAATAGTGCGATAAAAGCACTTGCAAGTATTACGAAGCCGTTTGAGAGAAGCGAAATTTTAGACGAAATGTTTAGCAGCTTTTGTCTAGGCAAATGATCAAATTTACTCTCTAGAAAAGGAAAACAATGAAAAAAATCATATCTATAGCCGCTCTAGCTGCGTTGCTGGGCGGTTGCATGCCTTCACAGGATCATCTAACGGCTAACGTAGTATCGCCTGAACCGGACTGGATCAAATATCTAGAAAATGACGGCAGCGTCGGCAATATAGCATTTTTCTCGGAAAATTTAAGCAAAACTTACGCGCTAAAAGACGGCGACGTCATCGGTATGGCGATCGTAAAAAGGGCTGATATGGCGCTGAAACTGGGCGATATGTATGCGCTAAACGGGCTTTCGTTTACGGTACTTGAGCTTGACGACAAGGAAAAATTCGGCTATCGCTACGTAAATATGCGCGATAAAAATGAGCTTGCGACTCTAAGAAATGCTAAAAAGGTCAAATTTTATCAGTTTGGCGGCGGCATATTAGAGAGCGTAGTTTTTAGCGCGGACTCGGGTGCGGTGTGCGAGAGTTTTGCGGCGGATAAGGCGGTAAAAGCTCATGCCGTGACTAATTATTACGATAAAGAAATCGCCGATAATAGCGAGTTTTTTGCGACCGTGATGGATATCGGAGTGAAAAAAGGCAAAAGCGCCGAGATCAAAAATCTAGATTTTAAATTTTTCGTTAGCGACGGTAAGCTAGCTAGTATGCAGACGCGGGCTCGATCTGCGGAATTTAGGAGTAAAGTCATAGACGCCGACGCTAAAAAGCAAGAGCAAATCCTATCAAACATCGTTTGCGCCGCGCCCAAAAACTGATCGTTTTTATCAAATTTAAACGCGAGTGCGAGATGAAAAGTTTATTTCTAGCTGCTATTGCGGCATTGGCGTTTTGCGGTTGCGCTGGCATCGCTAGCAGCGCAAATATAGCGGAGCGAGATGTCTCAAATATCGATGTTCCGGAGGATGACTGGACGAGATATCTGGATACGGACGGCGTCGTTAGAGAGGTTGCCTTTTTGACAGCGTTTTTCTCGCGTGATTTTCGCACTCAGCCTGAGGACGGCGAGGCTACCGGCTTTGCGCTTACTAAAAAAGACGGCGCCAGGCTGCCTTTTAGGCTTGGAGCCGTCTATAAAAGCGGCGATAGAGCGTTTATGCTAAAAGATGCCGATACCGAGGCGGAATTTGATCTAAAAGATGAAGCAAGTGTAACCGAGCTTCGGGACGCTCGGCGGATCAAATTTTACGAATTTAGCTCAAATTTCACGAAAGTAGCGGTTTTTGAGGCGCCGATTTCGGTTTGCGAGGCGTTTCAAAAAGGCGATAACGTGAGCGTGAAATCAGCATCTAGCTACTATGGCGGCGGGCAAAATTTAGAAAAAAGGTATTTTACGGCCGTTATAACGCAGGCAAACATTTCCTCTAAAAGCGGTGCGCCACTTTTAAAATCTCATATAGAAAATTTTACAAATCCAGACGGCCCGCGAGAGGTTGCCGTAAAAACGCCTAAATTTGAGGAAAAAATCCAAAATGAGTTGCGCGGGTATGAGCTGAGGCTTAACCAAATTTGCGCTTTTGGCACGAAAAAAAGAGAGCAAAAATGAAAAACACGATTATTTTTAAGACGGCTGTCGCGGCTGTCGCGGCTGTCGCGGCGTTAGCATTTAGCGGTTGTGCTGGCATCACCAGCGACATAGGCGGCGAGAGAGCGTGGCGTACGTATATGGAAAACGACGCTAGCATACAGCAGATCGGATTTATAACCGAGACTACGGTCTACGAGATGAGCGGCGGTAAAACCGAGGAAAAATTCGGCGATTATATGGGTAGAGCCGAGGTGAAATCGCCGGGCGAGAGCGACTCGGCGAGCCAAAATCTAGGCTGGGTTTATGCAAGCGGCGACGGCGTAAAAACTCTGATAGTGATTGATCTGGATAGCGGTAAAAATGTAGATTTGAGCGATAAAGACGAGATAAAAAAGCTGCAAAGCTCAAAGAAATTTAAGTTTTACGAATTTGGCGGCGGGATCCTTGAGAGTGTGGTTTATAGCGCGCAAAAATCTCCCGTTTGCGAGGCGTTTTTCGGCGGCGAACCTATAAACGCCAGAAGCGTAATGAACTACTACGTGGGCGCATCTGACGAGTTTTTCGCTACCGTGATCGACGCGAAGATAGTCGGCAATAAGGGCTTTGAGATAAAAAATTTGGATTTTAAATTTAACCTGCCAAGCGGCAAACTAGCCGAAGCTAAAGAGCAGGCGACCTCTGCGAAATTTAGAAAAGATGTCATCGAGCAAGACCTCAAAAAGCAAGGGCGTATCCTGCTAAACATACTTTGCTACTATAGCATGCCGAACAAGTAGGCGTTTGTGGCGGGTAATCACCCGCCGAATTTGACGCAGAATCGAATTTGCTTGCGTCAAATTTAGGCTACTAATATATTTAAATTTTAATTTCCACAGCTACTTCAAATTTGGCATTTGTCTAAAATTTGAGCCGCTCGCCGTGACCCGCACTGCAAAAATGCCGATTTTCGGTTAAATTTAGAGCCGAATCAATAACTACAAACAGAATATTTTTAGCTTGCCGTATGAAATTTAGGCTCTTGTTTTATTTGTCAAATTTGTCTCGTTTTCGTCCCTTTGGTTTATCAAGTTTTTATGCGAATTTAAGTAAAATCAACCAAAATTTTTTAAAGGCTAAAAATGGACAAAACTACCGTAGAAGCGCACAAAATCAGCGATGAAGAGTATGAAGAGATCTTAAAAATCCTAGGCCGCGAGCCGAATTTACTAGAGCTTGGCATATTTTCAGCAATGTGGAGCGAGCACTGCAGCTACAAATCAAGTAAAAAATACCTAAACGGCTTTCCGACAAAAGCACCTTGGGTCATCCAAGGACCTGGCGAAAATGCTGGCGTCATCGACGTTGGCGATGGGATCGCAGCTGTGTTTAAGATGGAGAGTCATAACCACCCAAGCTTTATCGAGCCATTTCAGGGTGCTGCCACTGGCGTTGGTGGAATTTTAAGAGATGTCTTTACGATGGGTGCAAGAGTCGTTGCAAACATGAACTCACTTCGTTTTGGCGAGATAAGAGGCGATGGCGAACTAGCCAAAAAGCATAGATATTTACTAAAAGGAAGCGTGGCTGGTATTGGACACTACGGCAACTGCATGGGTATTCCAACAGTTGGCGGCGAAACCACATTTGATCCTAGCTTTAATGGCAATATCCTAATTAATGCCTTTGCACTTGGGCTTTGCAAAAGTGATGAAATTTTCTACGGTAAGGCTGAAGGTGTGGGCAACCCAGTCATTTACGTGGGCTCAAAGACCGGCAGAGACGGCCTTGGTGGCGCTGTTATGGCTAGTGATAGCTTTAATGATGAGAATAAATCGCTTCGTCCAACTGTGCAAGTAGGCGATCCATTTGCCGAGAAGCTACTCATGGAAGCGTGCTTGGAGCTCTTTAAAAAAGACTATATCATCGGCATCCAAGATATGGGCGCAGCAGGACTAACTAGCTCTAGCTTTGAGATGGCTGGCAGAAGCGGTAGCGGCATGAAGATGTATCTAGACCGCGTGCCAATGCGAGAAACTGGCATGACGCCTTATGAGCTAATGCTAAGCGAGTCTCAAGAGCGCATGCTAATATGCGCCAAAAAAGGCTTTGAGCAAAAAGTGCTTGAAATTTTTAGAAAGTGGGATCTTGACGCTGAGATCATCGGCGAGGTCACAAGTAGCGGCGTGATGCAGCTTTACTGGCATGGTGAGCTAGCAGGCGAAATCCCTATCGGCCCACTTAGTGAGGCAGCTCCGGTGCTTGATCGCCCAGTTGCACGTCCAAAATACCTTGATGAGATAGCAAATTTAGAAATTCCAAATAATGTTGATAACAAAACCGCATTTTTTAAGCTTTTAAAAGAGCCAGAAGTACTAAATAAAAGCTTTATCTATGATCAATATGACGCAAATATCCAGACAAATACTATAAAGCAGCCTGGGCACTTAGGCGCTGCAAGTATCAGAGTAAAAGGTACTAAAAAGGCTGTCTCTATGGCTGCGCAGTGCGATCCTAGAGCAAATTTTGTTGATCCTAAAATTGGCGCTGCAAGAGCGGTCGCTGCAGCTGGCAGAAAGGTAGCGATGAGTGGTGCTGTACCACTTGCGATCACCGACTGCCTAAACTACGGCAACCCACAAAATCCAGAGGTAATGTGGCAGTTTAAAGAAGGATGTGAAGGCATAAAAGAGGCTTGCCGTGAGCTAAATACACCAGTCGTTAGTGGCAACGTGAGCCTTTATAACGACACTGACGGCGTTAGCGTCTATCCAACGCCAGCCATCGTCACGGTTGGAGTAAATGAAGATGCAAATTTAAACCTAAAAAGCACATTTTTAAGCGAGGGCAGGGCGATTTACCTTCTTGGCGAGACAAGTGGAGAATTTGCAGCTTCGCTTTACGCAAAGGCGCTATTTGATGTGGTCGGCGGAAAGCTAAAAGAGATTGATTATAAAGCTGAGCGAGCTCTTTGGGATCTAATAATCGAAGCAAATAAAGAGCAAATTTTAGAGTTTGCAAATAGCGTGGGTGTGGGCGGTCTTGCTATCACGCTAGCAAAAATGGCTAGCATCTCAAACATCGGCGTAAATTGTGAAGTGAAATTTAAAGAGCCAAATTTTATCTTTGACGAGAGCTTTTCAAGAGCGGTTGTGGGCGTGAAAGATGAGGCTAAATTTGAAGCGCTTGCGGCTAAATTTGGTGTGAAATTTGAAAAGATCGGCGTTAGTGGTGGCAGAAGATTTAAACTAAATGATATCGATGAGAGTGTGGATGAGATAAGAGAAATTTATCTAAATGAGTTTGCAAAAATCGTTAGAAAAGAGGATTAAAAAATGGCTTTAAAAAAGAGCAAGGTCGCTGAGGCTGAAAATGAGCAAAAGGAAACAGAGCAAGTTGAAAAGCGAGGCGTAGCAAAGCCGCCAGTGCTTTTTAGTAAGACACAAAATTTAATAAAATCGATCGAAAAAAGACTAAATGCTACTTTGATAACTTACTATAATTCAAATGCTGGTAGCGTTTGTGGCAACGATGCGAGTGCTATGTATGAAATTTTAAAGGGTAAAAAGATAGATACTGCTTATCTTTTTATAAAAAGTGACGGCGGAAGTGGTATTGCCGCTCTTAGGATCATTACTACACTTAGAAATTACTGCAAAAATTTAATAGCCTTAATACCTGCAAACTGCGCCTCGGCTGCTACCATGATGGCACTTGGTGCAAATGAGATCGTCATGGGGCCACTTGCCTATCTAACGCCTGTTGATACCTCGCTCAAACACGAGCTTAGCCCGACAAACAAAGGTAATGAGCTTGTGAGCGTTTCGATGGATGAACTTAGTCGTGTGGTCAAGCTTTGGAAAGAGCAAGATAAAGATAGGCCAAATGATACAAACCCTTATAACTCACTTTATGAGTATATCCATCCGCTAGTATTTGGTGCGGTTGATCGTGCTAGCTCGCTATCGCTTAAGATTTGCACCGAGCTTCTTAGGTATCACATCGAGGACGATAAAAAGATCGCAGAAATTTCTGAAAGGCTAAATGGCGACTACCCAGCTCATGAATATCCAATCCTCTTTAGAGAGGCGCACGAGATCGGCCTTCATGTAAAAAAGATGGATGATGATCTAAATGAAATGCTTCAGGAGCTAACGCTACTTTACTCTGAGATGGGTCAGCGAGCTTTTACTGACTATGATGAAAATAGCTACCACGATAACAATATCGCAAATATCATTGAAACAAATGGCAAGCAAATTTATTATCAGATAGATAAAGACTGGTTCTACCGCCCTGAAGAGCGTCGCTGGAATGTGATGAACGACGAGAGCTCTTGGCGTAAAAACGAGCTAGTAAATGGCAAAATAAAAAATACTATCTATCACTTGTGGTAACATGTCTGGTATCTTATTTTTATTGATACTAGGCGGTGCTATATTTTTGCTGCTAAAGGTACAGTTAAGCAATAACCGCAGAAAACAAGCAAACGTAAATGAGGCTAAATTTTTAGTCTCACTCTTGGCAAAAGTGGCTAAAAGTGACGGCAGAGTAGGCGAGTTAGAAGCTAGGCTTATTAGTCAGGTACTTGATGATCTAAGTAAAAAAGTTAGTGGCGTTAGCGGTGTGCGTGAGTATCTAAAAGATGTCTATAATAGTCAAAAAGAGAATGTAGATAACGCCTATGAAACTGCTAGAAACTATAAGCGTGCGTTTAATCTAAACTACGATACATGTGTCGCTAGACTCACATTTTTTCTAAATTTAGCCTATATTGATGGAGAATTTAACAAAAGCGAGCAAGATGTTATAAGAAATATCGCTTATGGATTTGGCATCGACAAAGAGACGCTTGATGAGATAATCTATAAATTTGATAGCTTTTATGGTTCAAGATTTGAGGCAAATCCCGATGAAATGGTCCAAGAAAAAGATGCATTTGAGGTTTTAGGACTTAGTAAAAATGCAAGTCTTGAAGAGGTAAAAGCTCGCTATAAAGAGCTTGTAAGGCAGTATCATCCCGACATTTTAATGGGTAGGGGCGAGAGTAAAGAGGTGATAGAGCGCTCAACTAAAAAGCTTCAGGAGATAAACGAGGCTTATGGACGATTAAAAGAGAAATTTGGAGTTTAGATGAAGAAAATTGCTATTTTGCTTTTGGCGGCGGTTGCCTTTTGTAAAGAGCTAAGCGTGACCGATCTTAATGGCAATGAGATCAAATTTGAACTAAAAAATAACGCACTTTTTGAAAATGGTAAAAAAATAGGCGACTACAACAAAACAAGTAGTGTTAGTATTATTCTCGCCAGCTATAGTGGCATGGAGGGTAGTTTTAAGGCCGTAAAGACTAAAAATTTAAATGAATTTAAAGAGTATATATTTTCAGATGAAGGCGGCATAAAGGTCGTCAAATTTAGCTCAAAAGCGCCGATATGTGAGGCTTTTAGCAAAGGTGAAGCGATAAATTTAAGCGTGCTAAATTCTAGCTACTTTAATGGCAGACAAATTTCAAGATATGCTTTTAGTGTTGATATCGTTGATGGCAAGTTAGAAAATTTAAATAAAAATAGCCATTTTGTCATAAAATCAAGCGATGAAAATTTAAAAAAACTTGAAAGCATAACAGAACAAAATATTAAAAAAGATACAGCTATGGGGTTACTTGTGCTTGAAAAAGCGATGTGTTTGGCAGAGAAATAAAATAAATTTAATCAATCTAAAGGAGAAAAAATGAGAGAAATTTTGCTAGCAGTTATTATAGCGATAGGATTAAGCGGGTGTTTTGCTCCTCCAGAACCTATGTATTTTAAGACGCAAGACAAGGTTGTCGAATATAGTTTTGACGACAAAGGTAAATTATATGAAGATGGAAAATTACTCGGAGACTACACTGATATCTCACGGGAAACACAGGTGTTACTTAGAGATGATAGTGGCAAATCCTATGTAAATTTCAATATTTATAAAACAAAAGGCGTGAAGTCGGCAACTATATATCTGTTTCAGCGAGAATCGGAATTTGCTGCTATCACAACAAAGGGTAGTGGTGATAGCATTTGTTACGCTTATATGGCAGGAGAGAATTTAGATATTAGTGGATTCGCAAGTGTTTATAACAAAGAAGATATACTTTTTTCATACACTTTTGAGGGCACGTTAGACAAAAAAGAGTCCAAAATGCAAAAAATTAATGAATTGTATGTTAGTAGAAGTTTCTTGGATGCTAATGGTGGCGAGGAAAAATCAAAAGTGATTAGTGGAGAGATAATCAAGCTATATGGTTCTCATAAGCTAAAATTTATAAGAGATATTTTGAGTAAAGAGTGTAGATGATAAAATTTAATAAAGGAGAAAAAATGAGAGCATTGCTTAGCGTTAGCGATAAAGAGGGCATTGTAGAGTTTGCAAAGGGGCTAGAAGAGCTTGGCTGGCAGATACTTTCAACTGGCGGCACCTATAAACTTTTAAAGACTGAGGGTGTCAAAGCGACTGAAGTTAGCGAATTTACGGCGTCACCTGAGATGTTTGAGGGCAGGGTAAAGACTCTTCATCCAAAAATACATGGCGGTATTTTACATAAGCGCGACGATGCTACACATGTGGCTCAGGCAAAAGAGTATGGCATCGAGGGCATTGACCTAGTTTGCGTAAATTTATATCCATTTAAAGAGACTACCATCAGGACTGATGACTTTGCTGAGATCATCGAAAATATCGACATCGGCGGCCCAGCTATGGTAAGAAGTGCTGCTAAAAACTTTAAAGACGTACTTATAGTTACAAGTGTGCTTGATTATGATGAAATTTTAAAGCGCTTAAAAGAAAAAAGCGATGGTTACGAGTTTAGAAGATCGCTGATGATAAAGGCTTACGAGCACACAGCAGCTTATGATAGCATGATCGCAAACTATATGAATGATAGATTTAACGGCGGTTTTGGCGATGCTAGATTTATCGTGGGAAGTAAGGTTTTTAACACCAGATACGGCGAAAATCCACATCAAAAAGGCGCGCTTTATGAGTTTGATTATTTCTTTACAAACAACTTTAGAGCCCTAAAAGGCGAGGCTAGCTTTAATAACATGACCGATATAAACGGAGCATTGATGCTTGCAACTAGCTTTGATGATGCTCCAGCAGTGGCTATCATCAAGCACGCTAACCCTTGCGGCTTTGCAGTAAAAGATACCTTGCTTGAGAGCTACGAGGCTGCGCTTAAGTGCGATCCGATCTCAGCTTACGGCGGTGTGGTTGCAATAAATGGCACACTTGATGAGAAGCTAGCAAAAAAGATAAATGAAATTTACGTTGAGGTAATAATCGCTGCAAATGTCGATGATGCAGCTCTTAAAGTATTTGAGAGTAAAAAACGCATCAAAATTTTCACTCAAGACAATAAATTTTTAGTTCGCTCAAATGATAAATTTGACTTTAAGCACGTTGATGGTGGATTTGTATTTCAAGAAAGAGACTATGTAAAAGACGAAGAGCTTGAAAATATGAAGCAAATGAGTAAGAAATTTGCAACTGGTGGCGAGCTAAAAGATGCTCAGATCGCGTGGAAAGTGGCTGCGCTAACGAAGAGCAACTGTGTAGTTTATGTAAAAGATGGCGCAATGGTAGCTATTGGCATGGGTATGACAAGCCGCGTTGATGCTGCTCGTGCGGCCGTGGCAAAGGCAAAAGAGCTAAAGATCGATCTAAGTGGCTGCGTACTTGCAAGTGAGGCATTCTTTCCGTTTAGAGATAGTATCGATATCGCCAGCAAAGTGGGCGTAAAATGCGTCATCGAGCCAGGCGGTAGCATCAGAGATGATGAGGTGATAGAGGCTGCTGATGAGCATGGCATGTCGCTATACTTTACTGGCGTTAGACACTTTTTACACTAAAATTTAGGGGCGCTTGCCCCTTTCTTCACACTTTATAACTTTAATTTTCGTATAATCTTTCAAAAATGAAAGGAGATAGAATGAAAAAAATCTTAAAATTTATCTTAATGGCGGCAGTGTTTTTTGGTCTAAATTTGATGGCAAAAGATGAGCTTATAAAGGAGCAGACGATGGCAGGGCAAAATTTAAAAGAAATTTATCTAGCAGGCGGTTGCTTTTGGGGTATGCAGGGATATTTTAAAAAGATATTTGGCGTAGTGGATACAAAGGTAGGCTACGCGAATGGCAAGAGCGAAAATACTAGCTACCGCGAGCTTCATGAGAGTGATCATGCTGAGACACTTTATGTAAAATACGACGAAAATAGAGTCGCTTTGGCTGAAATTTTGGCTCACTTTTTTAGAGTGATCGATCCGACCTCGCTAAACAAACAAGGCAATGACGTTGGTAGGCAGTATAGAAGCGGAATTTACTATGTGAGCGAAAGTGATCTGCCAACGATAGAGAGCTTTATGAAGATAGAGCAAAAGAAATTTAAAGATAAGATCGTGGTTGAGGTGGCGCCACTTAAAAATTTCGTCTTAGGCGAAGAGTATCATCAAGACTATCTTGATAAAAATCCTTTTGGATATTGTCACATTGATCTAGGCTTAGCTGATAAACCGCTTTACGATGAGGCGAAATTTAAGCCGCTTAGTAAAGATGAGCTAAAGAAAAATTTAAGTAGCGAGCAGTATGCCGTGACGCAAGAAGCAGCGACTGAGAGGCCATTTAGTAGCGAGTATGATAAATTTGATCAAAAAGGAATTTATGTAGATATCACGAGTGGAAAGCCACTTTTCTCAAGTGCAGATAAATTTGATGCAGGATGTGGCTGGCCAAGCTTTACAAAGCCTATCACGACAACAGCTCTTTCGTATAAGGAGGACAACTCGTTTATGATGAAAAGGGTCGAAGTTAAGTCTCAAAATAGCGATGCGCACCTTGGGCATGTTTTTGACGATGGCCCAAGCAATAAGGGTGGGCTAAGATATTGCATAAACGGTGCGAGCCTTAAATTTATACCGCTTGAAGACATGGCTAGGCTGGGATATGAGGAATTTATACCTTACGTAAAATAGCTTTTGTTGAAGCAAATCAATAGTTTAAAAAGTTTAATCAGAGTATAATTCTCCAAAATTAAAAGGAGAAAAAATGAGCGATTTTTTCAAAAATGCGGAGCAGTTTAATGTCGATGGTGCAACCGTGCCATTTTATAAATTTAATGAAAATGGTGTAAATTTTGTTGGCTTTGACTCACGTCCTTGCGTGCCGCCAGAGCCAATGGTCAATGCATTAATCGCTATTAAATTTGCTGATAAAAACACAAAAATTATGATGCTAAATCATAAATTTCCAGCTGGTCTTATACCAAAGATAGATAAGAGCTTTGATATAGAGCGTGAAGATATAGATGGTGGGGCTGTAAAGATGATTTTTAGCCTAAAAGACGGTGCAAACATAGAAGACGTAGATACGAGTCTTTGCCACTAAGATGCTTTTAAATACTTATGCACCACCATTTAAGCTAGTTGGTGGATATTTTATTGCTGGAATTTTCTTTTTAGTATTAAGTGTGGTGGCATTCTTTTATGCAGATTTTGATGCTATCAGCTCACTAAATACAGCTGGTTTTTTGCATATATTTTTTGTTGGCTTTGTTATGAGCATTATCATCGGAGCGCTCTATCAGCTAACCTCAGTCATCTTAGAAAAGCCATTTTTTACCGCAAAAGGTGCTATTTTAAATTTGGCTATTTTTTGTCTATCGTTGCTGGGCATGTGCTACGGGATGCTATTTGCTGAGGCTAAAATTTTACAAATTAGTGGAGTTTTGCTTTTTTGCTCGCTTGCTTTTTTTGCTACGACTTATGCATTAAGCTTTATGGATAATGAAAAAAAGAGCTTTGCGGCCTTTGCACTTTTTGTTTCAGCTATATTTTTGCTAATTGGAATAACGCTTGGTTTTTGCTTGCTTATGATACTTAGTGGCACGCTGATGCTTGATTTTGAGATGACGTTAAAATTTCACGTTTATTTTGTGCTGGGATTTGTATTTCTTGTGATACTTGGAGCTGCTAGTGTACTCTTGCCTATGTTTGCGCTAGCTCATGATCTAAAATTTACACTTAGTAAAGCCTCACTAGCATGCTATATTTTGGGTGGTATCTTACTAGTTTTTAATGAAAATTTGTCTGTTTTGTCAATATGTGTGGCGGCTTTACTTTTTATAGCTCAAGCGCTTTATATTTTAAAAAAACGCGTTAGAAAGGCGTATGATTACTGGAATGTAAATATCGTACTTTCGTTGGTGGCTTTGCTTGGTGCTGCTGTTTTTATAGCTTTGGATAAATTAAATTTAGCTGCATATTTTTTAATATATGGCTTTTTGTTTGCTTTTATCGTAGCTCATCTTTACAAGATCGCACCATTTCTCATATGGTATCACTACGTAGCTCCTTTTGTCGGAAAGGTAAAAGTGCCACTTCTTGATGCCATGATACTAAAAAAGATAGCTTATTTTGGTATAGCTTTTAATGCTATCTCGCTTCTTTGCTATCTTCTCTCAACTTGCTTTGAACTAGAAATTTTAGTGCAAGCTAGTATGATGTTTATAGCTCTTAGTATAGTTTTGCTATCGATAAATATAATAAATATTTTTAGATTTACTGGTTTTAAAGGATAAAAAATGAAAGAAAAAATTTATAACGCACTGTCAAATATCGTTGATCCAGAAGTTGGCTTTGATATCGTTTCGCTCGGACTTATATATGATGCGAGCTGCGATGAGAATGGCAAAGCAAAAGTTACTATGACGCTTTCAACCAAATCTTGCCCACTGCACGAAATGATACTTGGCTGGGTAGAAACTGCCGTGCTTGATATAGAAGGTGTCAAAGAGTGTGAGATCGATCTTGTCTGGGAGCCTGAGTGGAATATACAAATGGCAAGTGATTTTGTAAAAGCACAACTTGGAGTTTAAATTTTAAGTTTTTAGATTTGCTAGAGAGCAAAAGCTCTCTAGAAATTTTAAGGAGTTTGTTTTTTATTAGTCCATTTGATGGCGCATAAATGATGGCACATCAAGTTGTGACATATAGTCTTCGTCATATCCACCACTAACTTTTTTAAGTCTTAATATACGCTCTTTTTTTATGATATCGCTTGCATTAGAAGTTTGTATTTCATCTTTTTTTTCAGCTTCTTTTTGTGAGCTTTGAAAACCTGTTGCTATTATTGTAACTTCAACTTTATTGTCTTCTATTTTGTCATCAGTTGTTGTACCAAATATAATTTCAGCATCTTCATCCGCTGCCTCATGAATAATACTCATCGCATTATTGATATCAGCTAGTGGGCAACTAGGGCTTATTCTAAAATGAACTAAAATACCAAATGCACCATTTATTGTCATGTTATCAAGAAGTGGTGATTGTATAGCATTTTTTATAGCTTCTTGCGCTGCATCCTCGCCACTTGCTTCGCCAACACCCATTAAAGCTAGTCCTCTATGGCTCATAATCGTTCTAACATCTGCAAAGTCTAGATTTATGTCGCTTTTTCCTGAGTCAAGTACGATCGTACTCATACCATTGACGGCTCTTGCAAGTACTTCATCAACCATTTCAAAGCTTTCTTTTATGCCAGCATTTTTATCAATTAATGTTAGGAGTTTATCGTTTGGAATGACTACAATAGAATCGCTTTCTTTTCTAAGTTCTTCAAGGCCGCAATCAGCCAATTTTCTACGTTTTTTTCCTTCAAACATAAAAGGCATAGTAACAACTGCAACTGTTAGCGCACCAATGTCTTTTGCAGCTTGAGCAACTACTGGAGCTGCGCCTGTACCAGTTCCACCACCAAGTCCTGTACCAATGAAAACTATATCTGATGTCTCAAGTGCACTTTTTACTTCATCGTAGCTCTCTTCAGCAGCAGCTTTTCCTATTTCAGGTCTCATACCCGCACCTAGACCTTTTGTCGTCTTTTCTCCAAGCTGTATTTTTGTATGTGCAAGAGAATTTTCAAGAGCCTTAGCATCTGTATTAGCAACAATAAGATCTATATTTAAATTCGGATTAACTCTTATTATGTGGTTGACCATATTGCCACCACCTCCACCTACACCTACGACCTTTATCTTTGCACCATAGATGCTTTTATTTTCTTCTACTGTGAAGCTACTCATTTTTGAAATTCTCCTTAAAATAATTGTGTAATACTATACCAAAATTTTGCAAAAGCATTTGGCTTTTTTTCTTGTTTACTAATATCTGCAATATTGGCAAGCTCTTCTTTATTTTTTGTTTTATTTGCTGCCTCTAATTCAAAATCTTTATCAGAAAAACTATCCTCTTTTTCATTTGGATCCTGCACCTCTTGTCCAAAATTTTGTACATTATCTTCTTCTACAAAAACATTTCTAAAATTTGCTTTCGGTTTTGAGGCTATTTCCCCTTGGTATCTCATTTTTTTCTCAGAATCAATCTCGTATGGGCTAAAGTTGCCAGCACCATACAAACAAAGCCCTATAGCACAAGAATTTGCTGGATCTCTTAAAATTTCAAATAATCCATCCATTTCTTTTGGTTTTGCTATACGAACTGGCATTTTGTCAAATATTGCGGATGCAAGATCCCTAATACCTTCTAACTTAGTCATACCGCCAGTAAGTATTATTCCGGCACCAATGCTATCTTTATAGCCGCTATCTTCTAGCATTTTAGCAAGTACCATAAGGGTTTCTTCTGCTCTGGCATATATAACATTTGATATTATGTCTAGTGAAACTTCGTGGCTTTTTGTTTCATCTCCAAGGATCGGAAGCTCTATTAGATCAACTGACTTATTTATTAAAGTACCATAGCCTAATTTTATCTCTTCTGCCTTTGGAAGAGGTGTATGAAGAGCCATAGAAAGATCATTTGTAATATTTGCTGAGCCAACAGGTAAAAATTCATTGTATCTTATAGAATTTCCAGAATGTACTACAAGATTACAAGTAGCACCACCCATATCAACAAGTGCGGCACCAAGTTCTTTCTCATCTTTTGTTAATGTTGCTATCGCAGAAGCATATCCTGAAAGGACTATGTTATCCAGTTGAACACCTGCTAAATTTACGGCTTTTCTTAGGTTGCTAATAGATGACTTTTGTACTGTAACAATATGTGTTTGAACTTCTAGCCTGCTACCATTCATGCCTATTGGATCTTCAATATGTTCTTGTCCATCTACTTTAAAATTGTAAGGAAGAACATGTAGCTTTTCATACTCATGAGGTATATCAGCTGTATGATCGGCCATTTGCATAGCACGTTCGATCTCTTTTATACCTATTTCATGATTTGGTATATTCACTACACCACTACTGTCAACGCTTTTTGTATACGCACCAGAAATAGAAACTATGACTTTTTCATAGCGTGTTCCTGCAACTCTTTGTGCTTCTATTAATGCATTTTTTATTGACTTTGCAGCTTGCTCAATATTGGTTATAACACCTTTTCTTATTCCTTGTGTTTTTTCAGTTCCAATTCCAATTATCTTAATACCATTTTCATCATGTTGTGCTATTACTGCACAAATCTGAAAAGAGCCGATATCTATACCTAAAATTTTTGTACTCAAGATAATTACCTTTTGATATATTCTTTAATTTCATAGTATTTTTTCAGTTTGTTTGTTAAATCTTTTATTAACTCATTATTTTTAAGCATTGTAACGTTTTGCTGTGTTATTTGCTTATAGTTATTATCCATATTATCTACAAGCAACCTTTGTTCCAAAATATCGTATATAACGGCCTTATCCTCTAATATAACATAATCTTTTTTATTGTTAGTTTCAAAAAGTTGAGAAACAAAAGTTCTAGTCTCACTTTCATTTAGTCCTGAGATAGAGCTATTTATATCTCTACTAATAAAGCCTATATCAGTTCCTTTGAAATTTTGTAAAGACTCTTTTGCCATAGTTGTTAAGTTTTCTTTTTTCTTTTTATCTTTGTAAATTTCAAGTACCATTGCTCTTGCTTGTTCAAAACTCATGGGTTGTGGAGGAGTTATGCTTTTTACCCTAACTATCAAATATCCATCTTTATATGTAAATGGTTTTATAACCTCACCAACTTTTGCCCCTTTTATTTCATCAAGTGAGAATGTCGCATTATCTTCATTTACACTAACAAATTCATTTGTTGCAAGCTCGGCTTTTTTGATAGAGGTATATTTTTTTAAAGCATCAGTCTTACTTTTCTCGATATTGTAGTCTTTAATAACTTCAGTCTTTACTTCGTCAAATGATTTGATTTTATCATCAGAGCCTTTATATCTCTCCTTATTTTCGTTATAGTAGTCACTCAAAGTAGTTTGATTTGCATCATTTTTATTTGACTCTATAAAGTATGTTTCTAGACCGTATATGGTCTTTGTCATATAGTTGTTTTTATTTATTTCCCAAAGATCCTTTAGCTCTTTTTCATCTATTTTTATATCACTTTGATTAGCATTTATTATCTGTATTGCTAATTTGTCTTGCATAAAAAAGCTTGCTTCCATCATTGCAATGTCTTCTTTATTGGCTGGTAAATTTAAAATAGTTCTAAGCTTATCAAGCAGTATTGTTAGTTTTAAATTTTCTTCAAAATCAGTTGGATTTATTCTGGCCCTTCTTAAAATATCGTAGTATAAATTTTTATCAAAAGCACCATCTTTTTGAAATGTTGGATCAACGATTATATATTTTAAAATATCATCTTTGCTAACACTAAGACCTATATCGTCTGCAAAATTTAATAGTAAATTCTCTTGAATTGTAGCCTGAAGTGCAGCATTTTGTAATCCTAACTCATTGGCCTTTTCTTGCGTTAATTTACCATCAAAAAGATTATTGTAGTATTGATACAAACTATCATATTTTTGTTGTAGTTCTTGAATGCTTATATTTCTGTGTCCTACTTTTGCTACTGAAGTGGCTCGATTGCTGTTTAAATCATATGCTCCCCAGCCTACAAAGCCTGCTCCGACAAAGGCTATTGTACTTACCCAAATGGTAACAACTAGGTATTTTTTATGTTTTTGCATCCAAGACAACATTAAATTTTCCTTTAAAAGACTAACGAAATTTGTATGATATATTATATAAAATTGCCTTAAATAAGCTTAAAATAGGGGCTTTAAAAATACCTTTGTGAAGAATTTTGCTAACAATTTTTTAGCATTGTTAGCAAAATTTTTAAATACTATAATCGCTATAACCACTAGTTAAATGAAGCAATTTGCAGCTATTTTCTAGCAAAGCTATCTCTTTTGCAAGAAGTTGTGGGCTTCTGCTGTATGCATAAATACCATATCCTTTAATAATAATAATGTTTGTATTTTTTTCTAGCATGTATCTATAAATTTCAGTTTCTGCACGCTCATACCAGTCATCATATTGTTTTGGATCATAGACTGAAATTTCATTAAATCTCATATACCCAAAATAATCTTTCGGTACGATTTTTTCATGTTTCATTGCATAGGCAGTTGCGTATGGTGGCATCGCGTAGCAAACAAATCTTGCCTCATTTATATTTTTATAAATATTTAAGTGTATATCAGCATCAAGACTAGCTTCATTCCAACGATAGTCTTTTTTTGATGAAAGAAGCGTCAAGTCATCATCTTTTAAATTATCAAAAATGGCATTTTGTTTATTGATTATAAATTGATTTTTTTCGACTCTTGCCGAAATCGAGCCGTGAAAGACGCCAAAAAAATTCTTTCTAAACATAGAAAGTGATATTGTTTTTATCTCATTTATTGAGTGTTCTAGCTCCATTTTTTTCTCCTACGTTTAAGCGATTATATTTAAGCTATCTTAAAATTTATGTAAAATTTTGTGTAATGATAGCTTTTTAAGTAAAATTTCGATAAATTTTCCACACTATTTACTATAAAGAGGCAGTGTTGCAAAGTCCACATATCAGTGTTTTACTTGATGAAGTTCTATCTTTTTTTAAAAATTTAAATGGAAATTTTATAGATTGCACGCTTGGATATGCCGGACATTCTAGTGCCATTTTATCTCAAAATGAAAATTTAAATTTAATTGCCTGTGATAGAGATAACGAAGCTATAAATTTTTCACTAAAAAAACTTGAGCCATTTGGTAGTAGGGTTAAAATTTATAAAAGTAACTTCTCTGAATTGACTAGCAAGCTAAGTCAAGAAGAAATTTTAAATGTTAGAGGAATTTTGGCTGACATTGGTGTTAGCTCACTTCAGATAGATAAAGACGATAGAGGCTTTAGTCTTGGCTCAAGCACGCTTGATATGAGAATGGACAAAGAGCGAAATTTTAGCGCATTTGATGTTGTAAATGGATACTCTTTTGATGAGTTGGTTAGAATTTTTAGAGATTATGGCGAGCTAAAAAATGCTGCTGGGATTGCGAACAAGATTATAAATGCTAGAAATTTTGGCAAGATAACGAGTGCAAAAGAGCTTGCAAATTTAATAGGTACAGCCCAGATAAAAGGGCGTGGAGTTAGCCCTGCAATACTTGCCTTTCAAGCGATCAGGATAGAGGTAAATGGTGAGTTAGATGAGCTAACAAATTTACTTGATAGTATAGAAAAATGTGGGTTTAAAGATTGTCTTGTGGCGATTATTACATTTCATTCGCTTGAAGATAGGATCGTAAAAGAGCGCTTTAAAAAATGGGCAAATAGCTGTATCTGTCTACCTGGTGTTTATAAATGTGAGTGCGGAAATAACCACGAACTAGGAGAAATTTTAACCAAAAAGCCACTAACAGCAAGCCAAAATGAGCTAAAGATAAACTCACGAAGCAAGAGCGCAAAACTGCGGGTTTTTAAGATAAAAGGATAAAGATGCAAGAAAAAGAAGAGCTACTAACGCTTCACGACGAGGAGCAAAAACGTGAGGTAAATTTAAGCTTTAAGACATTAGTGATGGTCTATTTAGCTGTTTTTATAGCTCTAGCTATATTTTTGCCAAAAATTTACATAGCAAATCAAATTTATTATATAAGTAGAGATATAGCTGACATAAGCGGTAAACGAGATATGCTTTTAGAGGAAAATAGAGCTCTTAATATAAAGCTTGAAAATTTACGTTATAAAAATCAAATTTTAAATAATATGCAAGAGCGTCAATGGAAATAACGAAACATTTAAAGTTTTTTAAATTTTGGCGATTTAATTATATTGGCAAATAATATAGCCATTTTGTATATAACTGCATAAAAATAAAATTAGCTCAATAAAAACAAAGCCAAGTTTAACTTGCTAATTACTTTCTTTTTGAGAGATTAGCTTTTCATATATATATTGTTCTAAATCTTTTTTTGATATGTCATTTTTTATAGCAGTATTATAAATTTCTTCGACCTTGCTTGAGTATTTTTCATAGCCAAAATATGGAAAATGCACACTCCAAGCTTTCTTGATAAGATCGTGACTTATCTCTCTTCTTGCCCAAACTTTAAACATATCAAAGCCAATAAAAACGGCCGAAGTAACGACAGCAGTCGCTATTATCGATATATGTGCGTCAGTTTTTGCTAAAAAATGATGCGTGATGATTAACAATGGAAATAAAATGACAAAACAGATAAGTGCGTAAATCTGATAGAGCTTGATATGGTTAAATCTAAAATTTAACTTTGCTCCGTCTATTAGCATACCTTCGTTAAAAAGGGCATTTGCTTCAAGTAGATCCCTGAATAAAACTGGCTGTTTTGAAACAAAAAAAACGTTTTTTATGATTCTATCTTTTAAAGTTTCTTGCATTTTTTATAGACTTTTTACCTTTGAAATTTTGGCTCATTATATCTAAGAATCTATAAATTCAAACAAAATTAGATACAATTTGCCCAAAATTTAAGGAGCTAAAAATGGCAGATCAAGCTTTACAAACCGTCTTTTTAAATGGAGAATTTTTGCAAAAAGACGAGGCAAAAGTTAGTGCTTTTGATAGAGGATTTATATTTGGTGATGGAATTTATGAGGTTGTGCCTGTGATAAATTCAAAAATGGTTGATAAAGATGGATTTTGGGCGAGATTTGAAAGAAGCTTAAATGAAATAGATATAAGTTTGCCATACGAAAAGGAAAAATTTGAAGCGATCTTAAACGAGATAATCACTAAAAATGGCCTAAAAGAGGGCGGAATTTACATGCAAGTAACAAGAGGTGTGGCGTTTAGAAATTTCTATTTCATAGAAAATTTAACACCAAGTGTCTTTATTTTCTGTTACCAGAGTGAAATTTTAAACAATCCTGCTGCAAAAACTGGCATAAAAGTCGTGAGTGTCGAGGATATCAGGTGGAAAAGGCGTGACATCAAGTCTATCTCACTTCTGGCCCAGTGCTACGCTAAAAATGAAGCTCACAAAAAAGGCGCAGACGAGGGCTTTATGGTGGAAAATGGCTTTGTCACAGAGGGCTGTAGTTCGAGTGCTTTTATTATCAAGGATAAAACTCTAATCACAAAACCACTTTCAAATGAAATTTTGCCAGGCATTCGCCGTATGAGACTTTTAAAGATTGCTAAAGATATTGGCCTTAAGATAGAGGAGCGAAAATTTAGTATGGATGAAGTTTATAATGCTGATGAAGTCTTTATCTCGGCTGCGACGCTCATACTCTTACCAGTCGTCTATGCTGATGGCAAGGCGATAAACGGTGCAAAAGTAGGAGAAATTTCAAGCAAACTTCGTGAAATTTATGCTGGTGAACTTTTAAAAGAAGCCGGGCTTTGAGAGAAAAAATCTTAATAAGTGCTTGCCTAGTCGGCATAAATTGTAAATTTAACGGCGAAAATAATCTTTTAAATAAAGATGTTTTAGATGAAATTTCAAAGAAATTTCATCTGCTTTTTGTTTGTCCTGAGGTTTATGGTGGACTTAGTACACCAAGGGAACCGGCTGAGATGAAAAATGGCTCAATCATATGTAAATTTTCAGGCAAAGATGTGAGTAAAAATTTCATAAAAGGAGCAGAAATTTGCCTAAAGATAGCCAAACTAAATGGTTGTAAAAAGGCTATTTTAAAATCAAAAAGTCCAAGTTGTGGAAGTGGACAAATTTATGACGGAAGCTTTAGTAAGAGGCTTATTTTAGGTGATGGCATCACAGCAAAACTGCTAAAAGAAAATGAAATTTTAGTTTACAGCGAAGATGAGATAGTAGGGTTTGATGTTTGATAGGCTAAAAGACAACATTATGTTTGAGGTGATTTTTAAGTACATCATCTTGTTGCTACTTTTTATCTGTGTGGCTGGGCTTTTTGCAAGCGGCGTTCTTTTCTTAAATGGGGAGATGAGTGAAAATTCGCTGAATTTACACATTTTCTTTGGCTTTAGTTTGGTTGTTTTGACGATTGTTCATAGTTATGTTAAGAAGAAAAAGTTAAAGAAGCTAAGCCTTGAGTTTAAAAATATTTTAAATCACAAGCCAGTGCAGATGGATTGTAATACTACTAGATTTTTAAACGCTCTAAACGATGTAAAGGTTGGCGAGTTATCAAAGAAATTTGGCTCTGATATTGTAGAAATTTTAAAATCAAATAACATAAAAGTAAAAAGCGAGAATGAGACGATGAAACAAATTTGTAAAAATAACGATGAAAAGATGTTTTATATTTTTGTTTTAATTGTAGAAGATATTTTTAAGGATAAGGAAAAAATTTGAAAAAGGGTATATTTTTAGCATTTAGTGTTGCTTTGTTTTTGGGATGCTCACAGACCCAGCCAAAGCCAAGTGTGCAAAATTCTTTACCGGATGAAAATGTATATAAGCCAAATGAACGCATTAGTTTGCTTGATTTTGAAATGAAGCAAGATGCCTCGTCGCTACCGCAAAATATACAAAGTGCAAGCTTTGACCAAGAAGAAATTTTAAAAAGAAGGTTTAAGGTTTTTACATTAAGGGGCGTAAAATTTAATCCAAACGATGTCTTTTGGGCATTTAATATATATAAGCCGAGCAAAAAGAGAAAGTATTTTGGCTCAAATTTTAGAGAGATACCTCAAAGCTGGTTTGACGCACAAAAGGACAATGCAAATTTTTCAGCTCTTTCAAGCATCTCTGCTTATGCTCTAACTTCGGCAAACACAGCTTTAAGAAATTTTCCAACCGATGAGCCGATATTTTTAAATCCGCAAACTCCAGGAGAAGGCTATCCGTTTGATTATCTGCAAGAGTCAACCCTAAGCATTGCTCATCCACTTTTTGTCTCACATCTTTCTAAAGACAGGGCATGGGCGTTTGTTAGCGATGATGCGGTTTGGGGCTGGGTAAAGGTCGAGGATATAAAATTTATAAGCGACGATGAGGCAAATGCCTATCAAAAGTCAAGTTTTGTGACCATAAAAACGGACAAGATGCCAGTTTATGACAAGGCTGGAAATTTCTTGTTTTATTCAAGAGTCGGAGCGATACTACCTGTTTTGGCACAGGATAGTAAAAACTACTACGGAAAAATTTATGTAAGAAATCTCTTGAGAGAATTTGTGTTGCCAAAGTCTGTTGGCGCTCTTTTTCCTCTTAAATTTAATGACTCAAATCTAAAAACACTTATTAGCTCCCTTCTTACTCAGCCTTATGGTTGGGGCGGGGTCGATAAGCTAAGGGATTGCTCACTTTTTACTAAAGATTTGTTAGCAAGCTTTGGCGTGTGGCTGCCTAGAAACTCAAGGGCTCAAGCAAATATGGGACAAAAATTTGATTTAAAAGGACTTAGTAACGCTGCTAAGACAAAAGAGATAAAAGAAAAAGGTGTGCCATATCTTACGCTTGTGCATCTGCCAGGGCATATCATGCTTTATGCTGGATACAAGGGCGATGATATCTACGTGGTGCATGACGCTTGGGGGATAAAGACTGAAAACAACGGCCGTGCGCTAATCGGTGCTACGGCAGTAACTACGCTAAATATCGGACAAAATAGAAGCGATATACAAAACTCAAATTTGCTCATTTCAAAGGTCGATTCTATAAATGTGATAAAGCCCGAAAGTGTAATAAGTGATAAAGCTAGAAAAATTTCAGCTTTACAAAGGGCTTATGGTGTTAAGGTTGAGGATAATTTGGTCAAATTCGGTGATGGAGTAATATTTGTCTATGATGACTTTAAACAAAAAGATGAAGAGTGCAGCACTGGGGCTGACATAGAGGATATGAACGCGCTTGATTACGCTGCGTTTGCGCCACTTAGCGCGTCTTTAAGTGATGCTGGTAGATGTAGAAACTACGAGCTTTTAGGCAAAATTTATGGCTCAAGCGAGAGCGCGGTAAAGGCAAATTTAGTAGATGTCATTTGGCTAAAAGATAGCCTTGCGCTGAAACTACCATTTAACTCTAAAAATGGAGCTGCAGCCGCCTTGCAAGACGTAAGCAATGAGCTAAATGAGATGGTAAAAAGTGATGCGAGCTTGCTTGAGTATTTAAAAGATCCAGGCGGGACATTTAAATGGCGCATCATCGCTGGCACAAACCGCTTGAGCGCTCACAGCTACGGCATTGCGATCGATATAAATGTGAAAAAGAGCCACTATTGGCAGTGGAGCAATGGCTACCAAAACCTCATTCCTGAAAAGATAGTGCGTGTTTTTGAAAAACATAAATTTATCTGGGGTGGACGCTGGAAGCACTTTGATACGATGCACTTTGAGTATCGCCCAGAGATGTTTGAGTAGATGAAAGAGCAAATTTTAGAAATTTTATCTCACTCAAACGTTTTTTTAACAGGCGGTGGCGGTGTTGGCAAGAGCTATCTAACTGCCTCTGTCATCAGACACTACAAAGAAAATTTTAAAAACGTCATAATCCTTGGCTCAACTGGCATAAGTGCCGTTAGTCTTGGAGGAGTTAGCTTGCATAGTTTTTTTAAATTTGGCTACTGTAAGGACTATGAGGAGCTAAGGCGCTTTGACTATCATCAAAAAGACAAACTAAGCAAGCTAAGAAATATGCTAGATGCATGTGATCTGCTTGTAATTGATGAAATTTCAATGGTGAGCTCAGATTTAATGGAGATGATAAGATACCGACTACTTACTTCCAAATTTAAAGGTAGGGTGCTTATAGTGGGCGATTTTTATCAGCTTCCGCCAGTGCAAAAGGAGCAAAACGAAAATAGGCTTTTTAATTTTTTATACGCTTTTAACTCCAGTGCGTGGGAGGATATGAAATTTACAAATGTTGAGCTACTAGTCTCAAAACGCACAAATGATCTTAAATTTTATGAGATTCTCTCTCGTCTTAGAGTTGGTGAGTTAGATGATGAAATAATGAGCTATATAGAGAGTTTAAGAGTGACCAAGATAGAGCCAGATGATGATACGAGTGTGCTTTTTGGCAGAAATGCCGAGGCTGAAATGCTAAATCAAAAAAGGCTTTCAGAACTTAGCACGCCACTTGAAATTTCAAACTCAGATGTGAGCATTTTGGATGAAAATTTAGATAAAAAAGAGTTTGAAAAATGGGCAAATACGCTAAATATCTCAAGGGATTTGGAGATGAAGATAGGCGCTAAGATCATCTTTACGTCAAATAAATGGGGTGAGTACTATAACGGCGAGCAAGGCAAGATCATGCAAATCTTAAAAGAAAACGGAGTCATTTCAAGCGTGATCGTGAAAAAAGATAGCGGTGAAATTTGCGAGATAGAAAAAGCTGCTTATATATTTAGTTCGTTAAATTTAAACGAAGATGAGATCGAAGAAAATGTGCAGGCATCGCTTTATCAGTTTCCATTTAAACTTGCTTACGCTCTAACTATCCACAAATCTCAAGGAATGAGCATAAACTCGCTCATTTGTAATATCAACCACATTTTTGCCAAAGGACAACTCTACGTCGCACTTTCTCGTGCAGTAAGTCCTAAAAATTTAAAACTTTTTTATGATAAAAAAAGTGATTTTAGGCAGCATTTAAGAAAAGTGGTTAAAATTGACGACGAAGTTAAGAAATTTTACCAAGAAAACGTATTTTTGCATATTAAGGAGAATTTATGAAAAAGCTATTTTTAAGCCTTGCTTTTTGTGTTTTTGCATTTGCAGATGTGCTAAAAGTGAGCGACTTTCAAACAGATATCTACTCAAAAGCTGGACAAAATTTAACAAAAAAGATAAATATGAACCTTGAAGTTGTCGGACGTGATGTTGAAGAAAATGAAGCGTATGTGCTTGATGCTTTAAACATAATAGTTGGTAGCTTTTATGTGGAAGATATTTTAACCTCAATGGGAAAAGAGAAATTTAAAGAGCTTTTCATAAAATACGCAGCCAAAAAGCACTCTCTTGATATCGATGATGTGCTTATTTTAAATATAAAAGTGATAAATAATCTTGAGCTAAGCGAGATTATAAAAGCAATAAAAAGCCAAAATTTATGCTCCGATCCAAGTGTTAATGAAGAGATTGTAACAAAACCAGAAAAGAAGAAAAAAGGCAATGAGATCATCATATCGCCAGATCCAAATGACGTAGTTCAAAAGCCTATCGATCTAAATAACGTTCAAGAATTTGGAAAAGATTTTGGAGAAAAGTGAGTAAATTTGGCTAAAGCTAGCCAAATTTATTGATTTACTATATCGTAACCTTGCGGGATAACCGGAGTTAGCGTCTCTTGTGGTATGAGCGCGTCTTTTACTGGGTTGCTTAGAGTTATTTTTATTTTATTTGAAAGTTTATCTTTATAGTCAATCGTCGTTGGAAGCGTGTTTTTGATAGTTATAAAGTACTCAACTCCGTCATATATCGCTTTGTAAAGTGTTGGTTGAATTTGCTCAGCATGAGCCAAGATTTGCGTCAAATTTGGCGTATCATCAAGCTTTGAAATGATAGCTTGTTCAAGCTCGTCCTCAATCACGATCACACGCTCTTTGTTAAAATAAATTCTCTTTGGCGTTGGACTTTCATATATCCAAAGTGCAGTATTGTCGTTTTTTGCGTAAAATCTACCCTTATAGTTTATGCTTTTGCCTTCGCTAAATACAGTTTGCGTAAAGTCACTTTGAAGACTTTTGAAATTTAAGCCAGCACCAAATGAGCAAACTGCAACGAGAGATGCAACTAGAAATTTTCTCATTTTTTATCCTTTTTTGGCGTATTCTAGCCCAGTTTAATTAAATAAATAGTTAAACTATGCTAAGATCCAAAGTTTAAAAATTTAGGAAGGTAAAATAATGATTTCATCGGTATTTAGAAAGATTTTTGGTACCAAAAACGATAGAGAAGTAAAAAAGTATATAAGACGCGTTGCACAGATAAATGCACTCGAGCCAACTTATGAAAAGATGAGCGACGATGAGCTTAAGATCAAATTTAATGAGCTAAAAGCCCAAGTAGTAGAAGAAAAAGTCACTTTAGATGAAATTTTAAATGATGTTTTTGCGATCGTTAGAGAGGCTAGTAAAAGGGTGCTTAAGATGCGCCATTTTGACGTGCAGCTAATAGGTGGCATGGTGCTAAATGAGGGTAGGATCGCTGAGATGAAGACAGGCGAGGGTAAGACCTTGGTGGCAACTTTGCCAGTTATATTAAACGCGATGAGTGGCAAGGGCGTGCATGTAGTTACCGTAAACGACTACCTTGCAAAGCGTGACGCGACGCAAATGGGCGAGCTTTATAACTTTTTGGGCTTAAGCGTTGATGTGATACTAAGTGGCGGATATGACGATGAAGTAAGACAAGCTGCATATAACGCTGACATAACATACGGCACAAACTCAGAATTTGGCTTTGACTATCTGCGTGATAATATGAAATTTGAAGCTAGCCAAAAGGTGCAAAGAGGCCATAACTTCGTTATCGTGGATGAGGTGGATAGTATCTTGATAGATGAAGCAAGAACACCGCTTATAATCTCTGGTCCAACAAACCGTACGCTTGATGGCTACATAAGAGCTGATCAAGTCGCAAAACAGCTTACTAGAGGCACTCCAGCTGATCCAAATGTGCCAGGCTCAAAGCCAACAGGGGACTTCATAGTTGATGAAAAAAATAGAACGATAATGATCACAGAAGCTGGCATCAGCAAGGCTGAAAAATTATTTGGTGTTGAAAATTTATATAACCTTGAAAACGCTGTGCTAAGCCACCACCTTGATCAAGCTCTAAAGGCTCACAATCTCTTTGAAAAAGACGTTCATTATGTCGTGAAAGATGGCGAGGTTGTCATCGTTGATGAATTTACAGGACGTCTAAGCGAGGGTAGGCGCTTTAGCGAGGGACTTCATCAAGCGCTTGAGGCAAAAGAGGGCGTGAAAATTCAAGAAGAGAGCCAAACGCTTGCTGATACAACATATCAAAACTACTTTAGGATGTATAAAAAGCTTGCAGGCATGACTGGTACGGCTCAGACTGAGGCTACCGAGTTTTCTCAAATTTACAACCTTGAAGTTATCTCGATCCCAACAAATGTGCCAGTTAAGAGGATCGATCAAAACGACCTTATCTATAAAACTCAAAATGAGAAATTTAAAGCTGTCATCGACGAGATCAAAAAGGCTCACGAAAAAGGTCAGCCAGTGCTTGTGGGAACTGCAAGTATCGAGCGTAGTGAGGTGCTTCATGAGATGCTTAAAAAAGCTGGCATCCCACACTCTGTGTTAAATGCTAAAAACCACGAAAAAGAGGCCGAGATAATCGCTCAAGCTGGTGTAAAAGGCGCTGTAACTATCGCTACAAACATGGCTGGACGTGGTGTTGATATCAGGATAAACGACGAGGTAAGAGACCTTGGCGGTCTATATATCATAGGTACCGAAAGGCACGAGAGTAGAAGGATAGATAATCAGCTTCGTGGCCGTGCCGGACGTCAGGGCGATCCTGGTATGAGTAGATTTTATCTAAGCTTAGAGGATAATCTTTTAAGAATTTTCGGTAGCGACCGCATAAAAGCGATCATGGATAGGCTTGGTATCGACGAGGGCGAGAGTATCGAGAGTCGCATGGTAACAAGAGCTGTTGAAAATGCTCAAAAGAAAGTTGAGAGCTTGCACTTTGAGGCTAGAAAGCACTTGCTTGAGTATGACGATGTGGCAAATGAACAAAGAAAGACTATCTATAAATACCGCGACGAGCTACTTGATAAAAACTACGATATGAGCGAAAAGATAGCTCAAAATAGGAAAGAGTACGCTGCAAATTTACTTGATACAGCTGAAATTTTCCACGGCGGCTTGAAAGATGACTTTGATATTAAAAATTTATGCTCTATCATTCTTGCAGATTGTGGCGAAGAGATAGACGAGAGTGAGCTAAAAGGCCTAGAGTATGATGAGCTAATAGAAAAGCTTGCACAAATTTTTGAAGTAAGATATAACGAAAAAATGAGCGTGCTAAACGAGGAGCAAAGAAGGGATATAGAGAAAATTTTATACCTTCAAGTGCTTGATAATGCGTGGAGAGAGCACCTTTATCAGATGGATATCTTAAAAACTGGTATCGGCCTTAGAGGGTATAATCAAAAAGATCCGCTAGTGGAGTATAAAAAAGAGAGTTACAACCTCTTTATGGAGCTAGTAAATAGGCTAAAAACTGAGAGTGTTAAGACGCTTCAGGTGGTGAGATTTAAGAGCCGCGAGGAGCAAGAAGAGCAAGCTAGAATGATGATCGAGGCCAACCAAAACGCTGAAAATGAGCATTTAAACTACAACAACCAGGACGAGAAATTTACACCAGAGAAAAAGATCCCAAGAAATTCGCCTTGCCCTTGTGGAAGCGGAAAAAAATATAAAGATTGCCACGGCAAAAGTGGCCCTAAAAAAGGCATATTTGCTTAAAATTTCTACTTCTAAGGCGTGAAAGCGCCTTAACTTTTTTAAAGGCTATTTAATGACAAGCTTACCAAAGTACCTACTTTTTAAATATTTAAGATTTGATAAAACTCAGCCATTTATCTCCCTAAGTGCCTTGCTCGCTTTTCTTGGTGTGAGCATAGGGCTTATGGTTTTGATCGTTGCTATGGCTATCATGAATGGATTTGATAAAGAATTTGAGCGCAAACTTTTTACGATGAATTACCCTATAACTGTTCAAAGTGCCTTTAAGGGCTCTATTGATGACAACTTTGTGGATGAGCTAAAGGCTAAATTTAGCGACCTTAAATTTAGCCCATTTATCAGCACGCAGGTGATCTACCGCTCGGCAAATGCGCTTGAAGGTGGACTGGTTTATGGCGTAAATTTTAAAGATGAAAAACAGATAAACTCAGTCGTAAATGAAGCTTTAAAAGACAAAGAGCTAGATGGTTTTGAGATACTTGTGGGAAGTGGCATAACGAGCGAGTTTAGACTAAGAGATGATGAAAAACTAACTCTTATCTTTACAAAGGCTGATCCTGCTGGCTTTTCGCTAACGCCAAAGATGAAGCGCTTTGATATCGGCGGTTCATTTACATCTGGGCTTATCGCCTATGACAAGGCATTCTCATATACTTCGGTCGAGGCTTTGAGGAAAATTTTGGACTATCCAAATGGCGTGTATGATGGTATTCATATCTTTTCAAGTAAGCCATTTGATGATATAAAAAGAGTGCGCGAAGGGCTTCCGGCTGGCACTGTAGCCATTGGCTGGTGGGAGCAAAATGGTAACTTTTTCTCAGCGCTCGCACTTGAAAAAAGAGCGCTTTTTATCGTTTTGATGCTTATTATCCTTGTGGCGTCGCTAAATATCATAAGCTCACTACTAATGACTGTGATGAACCGCAGGCAGGAGATTGCCTTGCTTTTAGCGCTTGGCGCTAGTAAAAGTGAGATAAAAAGAAGCTTTTTCTATCAAGGGCTAGTAATCGGGGGCGGTGGCATTATATTTGGTCTAGTGCTTGGGTTTTTGGGACTATTTTTACTTGGAAATTTTAATATCATAGACTTGCCGGCTGATGTTTATGGCTCAAGCAAACTGCCTCTTGAGCTATCCATAATCGATCTTGTGCTTATCATCGTTGGAGCTGTATTTATCGTTGCTATCTCGTCATTTTATCCAGCTAAAAAAGCAACTGAGATAAATGTTCTTCAAACTTTGAGAAATGAGTAAGAGCCTAGATGCTTAGGCTTGCTCATTGCTTGTAAAAGTTATTTTTAAAAGATTATTTTAAAACTAGCATAAACTAGTAAAAATTCTAGGATAAATTTATACTTTTACGCTCTTATATCATGGTCGATTTTGCATTGAAGAGCCTCATGTACGAGTGTTTTTGCCATGACACGCTCTTCATTTATTAGGTGAAAATTTTTACCCAGCTCACCAAAAATATCTTTATTGCCCTCACCATTTATTTTTATTATAGTTTGGGTATTTACGCCGTAGTCTTTTATCTTTTGCGCGATGAGCTCCACTCTTTGCTCATTATTAACGGTTATAATAACAGCAGCTGCATCGCTTAGGCAGGCATTTTCAAGTGTGTGGCTTTGAAGAACGTTACCTAAAAATACATTTTCCCCGCGGCTCCTGCCAAGCTCAACTAGACTAATATCATTATCAAGCACAAGGTACAAAAGCTTTGTCTCTTTTAGTCTTAAAACGACCTCTTGTCCAAGCCTTTCATAGCCAAAGACTACGATGTGATTTTTGATTTTTTGCGGCTTTAGAGTTTCATTCGGTTCAACAACGATCTCACGTTCTATGAGGTCTGCTATTGCGTCTAGTTTTTTGAGTATAAAAGGCGTGGCAAACATCGACACAACTGATGCTGCGATAAAAATTTGAGCAGTTTGTATATCAAGTAAATTTCTAGTAGTCATTAGTCCAAAAACAGCTAGTGCAAATTCGCCTATTTGACAAACACTAAGTGCGGTTTTTGCAGCAACTCTTCGCTTTAAATAGATATTTAAGATAGCAAAAACGACAACTGCTTTTATTATCATGACACTAAATACTAGGCCTAGAACAAGCCAGATATTTGAGATGACGACAGCAAAATTTATCTGCATACCAACGGTTATGAAAAATAGCCCTAAGAGCAAATCTCTAAAAGGTATGAGATCAACTTCGATTTGGTGTTTATACTGTGTCTCAGCCATCATCATACCGGCCAAAAATGCACCCAAAGAGTATGAGAAGCCAAAAAAGTGAGCCAAAGTACTAGAGCCAACAACCATAAATAAAATCGTAGCTATAAAAACTTCTTGCGAATTTGTTTGAATAACTTTATAAAATATCCAGTTGATGACATATTTACCAAGTAAAAATAGCACAACAATAAGAATAATCGCACTTGTAAATGTCTTTAGTAAAAGCTCATTTATCGAAGCATCTTGCGAGCTAAACATATCTATCATAAGCAAAATAGGAATGACTGCAATATCTTGAAATAGTAAAATTCCAAGTGCTTTTCTGCCGTAAATTTTACTCACATCGCCACTATCGTTTAGCGTCTTTAGCACGATCGCAGTTGATGAGAGTGCAAGCGCAAGACCTGCAATAAGTGCCGTTTCGTCTTTTAAGTGAAGGGCGTAATAAAGCATCACACCCATTATAAAGCCGCTTAAACAAACCTGTAAGCCGCCATTTAAAAAGACCTCTTTTTTCATGCCCATGAGATGTTTAAAACTAAACTCAAGTCCAATGGTAAACATCAAAAACGCGATACCAAATTCCGCGATATGAGAAATTTCATCATTGCTTTTTAGGTTGAAAAATTCTGATATAAGCGTACCTGTTACGATGTAGCCGATGATGGTTGGTATCTGAAATTTTTTAAAAATAACGTTTAATGCGACTGAGATCGCTGCAACAAGCAAGAAACCTTCTAAAATTTGTTCCATAAATTATTTTTTACCTTCATAAAAGACTAGATCAAAGCTACTTTTTCTTTTTACGAGCGATCTTTTGGTGCTAGTTTGACTGGTAGCTTCGTGCAATTTTTTATTTAGCTCATCAATAGTTGATTCTAAATCGTCAATTTTTTCTTTCAACTGAAGTATCACATCAACGCCGGCTAAATTTACACCTAGTTCACGGGTTAAATTTAGTATAGTTTTTACGCGATCAACGTCTTTTTGTGAGTAGAGCCTCATCTTGCCATCTGTTCTTGATGGCTCGATAAGTCCCTCTCTTTCATACTGTCTTAAAGTTTGTGGATGTATGCTTAAAACCTTTGCAACAACGCTTATTAAAAAAAGTGGTTCTTCATAATTTTGCATTTTTTACTCCGGTAATTTTTCTTTTAACTCTTTTACTAAGCCTTCATCAAGCTCACTAATATTTGGAAGTTTTACCCTGGCTTTTAAGTAAAGATCCCCATAAATTCCGCTCTTTCTATTTTGCACACCATATCCTTTTAAGCGGATCTTTGTGCCTGTTTTTGAGTTCTCAGCGATTTTAATCGTGACATCTTTTTTGTAAGTATGTACATCGACTTTTCCGCCAAAAAGCATAGTTTTTAGTGGAATTTCTATATCTTTATAAAGATCGTCTCCGACTCTTTCATATTCGTTGCTTGGCTCAACGCTAATGGCAAGTATAAGATCGCCTTTTTGACCACCAGCGCTTTTACCTTTGCCTTTTACACGAAGCTTCTCGCCACCTTCTATGCCACTTGGAATTTTTATCTTAATGCTTTCGCCATTAAAATTTATCTTATGTTCGCCACCAGTTACAGCCACGTCAAATGGTATAGAAATTTTCGCATTTACGTCTAGATCAGCTCCGCCAAAGCCAAATCCACCACTACTAAATCCGTCAAAGCCTCCAAAATTACTACCAAATCCGCTGCTAAATTTAGCTCCACCACCGCCAAAGCCACCTGAGAAGATATTCTTTAAAATTTCATTTAGATCGCCCATATCGGCTGAACTACTAGCAAAGTCGTGGAAATTTTGACCGCCAAACATAGTATCGCCGTACTGGTCGTATTGAGCTCGTTTTTTATCGTCGCTTAAAATTTCATAAGCAGCATTTATCTCTTTAAATTTATCTTCTGCTCCAGGGTCTTTGTTGATGTCTGGGTGGTATTTTCTAGCAAGTTTTCTATAAGCTTTTTTTATCTCGTCGCTTGAGGCACCCTTTGAAACCCCTAAAGTCTCATACAAGCTTTCACTCATATATTCTCCTTATATTTTTTTGATACGGATTATATCACAAAGCTTTAGTCTATGCAAGTCAAGTTTATTTTTGTTTAATAACAAGAAAAAGTGTTAAGATTTTATTTTTTCACTATATTTATAATTTGCAAAAATTTTTAGTTTAAAGGAAAAAAATGAAAAAGATTGTGCTAATTTCATTAGTGGCAGCTTCTTTTTTAGTGGGGGCTGATATTAAATTTAATGAAGCTAACTCTAATATCACGAGAGTCTCGCCACTTAGCGATAAAAATAGCGTACTTTCTTATTATGACTCGATCGCTCAGGCAAAGCTTTCAGTTGTAAATATCTCAACTACAAAAACGGTAAATAATGCTGGTATTGAGCAGATGTTTAATGACCCTTTCTTCAATGAATTTTTTGGATTTAACTTTGCAAAACCAAAAGAAAAAGAAAAAACTACTTCGCTTGGTTCTGGCGTTATCATCTCAAATGATGGATATATCGTTACAAACAATCACGTTATAGAAGATAGCGATCAAATAGTAGTAACTCTTGCAAATGGTGGCAAAGAATTTAAAGCCAAATTAATAGGCAGCGATCCAAAAACCGATCTAGCTGTCGTAAAGATAGAGGCAAACGGACTAAATGCAATCACTTTTGCAGACTCATCAAAGCTGCTTGATGCAGACGTCGTATTTGCAATAGGTAATCCATTTGGCGTTGGTGAAAGTATCACTCAAGGTATCATTTCAGGGCTAAATAAAGATAATATCGGACTTAATCAATATGAAAATTTCATCCAAACAGACGCCTCTATAAACCCAGGGAATTCAGGTGGAGCTTTGGTTGATAGCAGGGGATATTTAGTTGGAATAAACTCAGCCATACTTTCAAAAAGTGGTGGCAATAACGGCATTGGCTTTGCTATCCCATCAAATATGGTAAAAGATATCGCTAAAAAGCTGATAACTGACGGCAAGATCGAGCGTGGCTTTATAGGCGTTACGATTGCAAATTTAACTGATGAGCAAAAAGAGCTTTATACAAATAAAGAAGGTGCTTTAATAAGTGGCGTAGAGCAAGGTATGCCAGCAGATGAAGCTGGGCTAAAAAGAGGCGATTTGGTTATATCGGCTAATGATAAAGTTATCAAAAATGCAAATGATCTTAAAAATTTCATCGGCTCACTAACTCCAAATAGCAGCGTTGATATAACTTACGAGCGATCAAATAAAATAATGAATGCAAAAATCAAGCTTGCAAACGCTGATCACAATTCAAAAGACATAGCAAAAAGCATTATCATAGAAGGACTTAGCGTCAGTAATCTAAGCGATGAGATAAGATATAAATACAAAATCAGCCCAGATACTCAAGGTGTGCTAGTAACTGATGTGAAATCAGGCTCAAAAGCTGAAGACTTTGGCTTTGAAAGAGGCGATGTGATCGTACAAGTTGGTGAAGAGAGCATAAAAGATCTTCAAACATTTGCAAATACAATCAAAAATACAAAAGGTAAAAAGACGCTGGTGTGGATAAATCGCGGCGGTATCATACAAGGTCTTGTTATAAAATAATCATCTAAGAGCTGAAATTTCAGCTCTTAACCCTTTTAAATTTTTAAAATCTTAATCTGCTATAATCCTTAAAAATAAATTTACAACAGGAAAGATCATGACTAGAATTTTAATGATAGAAGATGATATGGAGCTTGCTGAAATTTTAACCGAATATCTAGAAAACTATGATATTGAAGTAGTGACTGCCGAAGAGCCATATATCGGACTATCTACGCTAAATACAAGTAAATTTGACCTAGTTATACTAGATCTTACATTGCCTGGTATGGATGGATTAGAAGTTTGTAAAGAGATCAGGAAAAACCACAATATTCCTATTATCATATCAAGTGCAAGACATGATATAACAGATAAGGTAAATGCTCTTGATAACGGAGCAGATGATTATTTGCCAAAGCCATATGACCCACAAGAGCTTTTGGCTCGTATCAAAAGTCATCTAAGAAGGCAGAGTATCACCCCGGCAAGTGAGGCGAGAAATTTAAATAAAGACCTAGTTTTAAAAGAATTTGAACATGAAATTTTATTTAAAGGCAGCGTCTTAAATTTAACTGCCGCAGAATACGACATCTTAAAATATCTACTTTTAAAAGAGGGCGGAGCGGTTACTAGAGAGGAGCTTATCTATAACTGTGAGAGCATAAACGAAGATAGCTCAAATAAAAGTATTGACGTCATCATCGGCAGGATTCGCCAAAAACTAAATGAAAATCCAAAAGAGCCAAAGTATATCCACGCTATCCGTGGTATCGGCTATAAATTGGTTCTTTGATGCCAAGATCGTCTATTTTTATAACCATAACTTTTATCTTTGCCCTTGCGCTCGTTTCGATATTTCTAGCTTTTTTATGGCTCATGGGCTTTGATAAGCAAAACTATACAAGAGAGCTAAATAACAAATATTCAAACGTTGCTAGGACAAATTTATTTTACATGGGTGGCATCATAAATAAAACTCAGTATGACCGCCAGCTTTCAAACATCGATATGCCAGAGATCAAAGATGAGAAGAAAAAAGATGAAATTTTAAAGCAAGCGACCGTTTTAGAAGAAATTTCAAGTGATCTAGGCTCAAGTGCGATCTTGCTTTATGACAAGCACCACTACTTAAGGATTGAGCATTTAGATGAACTAAAACTTTTAATGGATAAAGAATTTCAGCCTTACAGATACGAGGTGATAAAGGCTGTCTTTTTGGTTGTCGCGGTCATTTTACTAGGTGCTTACATTTTTGTTATCTATAAGATAAAACCACTTAGAAAGCTAAAGCGCCAGATCGTAAAATTTGCAAATGGTGAGCTTGAAGGTGTGCAAAACGTTGGCAATGGCAAGGATGAAATTTCTGAAGTTTCAGAGGCATTTTATGAGGCAGTTTGTCAGATTAAGGCACTTAATGACTCAAGGCATCTTTTTTTAAGAAATATAATGCACGAGCTAAAAACTCCTATCACGAAAGGGCTGATAGCTGCTCAAATGATAGAAAAAAGTAAAAATCAAGAGAGACTAATCTCTGTCTTCCACAAACTTGAGAATTTGATAAACGAGCTTGCTGCGATCGAGCAGATAACATCAAAAATCGGACTTAACAATAAAACACCTTGTCTTATGAGAGATCTTATCGATGAGGCAATCGATATAGCCATGGTTGAAAAAGAGTGTGTTGGTATCAGTGAGCTTGATGAGGTTAGGGTGCTTGTTGATTTCAAGCTATTTTCAGTCGCTATAAAAAATATGATAGACAATGGTATAAAATACTCAACTGATAAGCATGTAAATATCATCGTCAATAAAGAACATATGAAATTTATAACTCAAGGTGAGAAGCTAAAAAATGACCTTGATTTTTATATCCAGCCATTTATTAAAGGAGAGGATGCGCAAAAAAGTTTTGGTCTTGGTTTATATATAGTTAGCAATATACTTGATGCGCATGGGCTCAAATTTAGATATGAATATAAAAACGGAATGAATGTCTTTGTTTTTGAAAATTTACAAGATATAATAATTTAAAATTAAAAAATAGGATAAAAGGTTAAAAATGGCAGCAAAAATTTTCTCACCAGTTGATATTTTATCAATAATAGATCTTGAGATAGCTTTGATCAAACGCTATAAAAATGTAAAAGATTATGCAAAAAATTTATCTTTGATATATTTTTCTTTGCCAAGCACCAAAGAGTATAGTGAACTATTTGAAAAATTTTTAAGACAAACTGATGTTGTTGTAAGAGAAAATGAGCATTATGTGGTTGTACTTCATGGAACAAATGAAAGAGGAGCTAGTGAACTATTATCGGGTATTCAGGAGTTTTTAAACGCTGAGCCAATTGATTTGATAGTAAGCTATCCAAAAGACGGAAGAAACGCTAAAGAGCTTACTACTAAGCTTCAAGATGAGATAAAAGACAATTACGGTGTATTGCTTGAAATGCTTTCAAATCAAGAAAAATTTGAAGCTTTTGAAAGCATGATTTAATATAATTTTGTGGAGTCGGATTGGAGAATTTACTACTATTTTTTGCAGTTTTGCTTATAACCAGTATTCTTCTTAGCAAGATCTCTGATAAATTTGGAATTCCATCTTTAATAATATTTTTAGGCGTTGGCATGCTAGCTGGCTCAGATGGGCTGCTTGGTGTAAATTTTGATGATCAAGTGATCGCTCAAAATGTCGGCATGTTGGCACTCATATTTGTACTTTATGCTGGTGGGCTAGATACTGATTTTGCAGCGATAAAGCCGATTTTTGGTAGAGGTTTGGCTCTTGCTACACTTGGTGTTTTTTAACCGCACTAGCTATCGCTCCAGTAGCAAAATATCTTCTTGATTTTACCTGGGCGGAGGCATTTTTGCTAGGTTCTATCATCTCTTCGACAGATGCAGCAGCAGTATTTGCCATACTAAGAGCTAAGAAAATTTCACTTAAAAATAGAATTGCACCGCTTCTTGAGCTAGAATCTGGCTCAAACGATCCAATGGCGATATTTTTAACTATGACCATCATTCAAATGATCTCGCTAAATAGCACACCGACAGCATCTGAGTGGGCTATTACGCTTGTTAAGCAGTTTGGTATAGGTATTGCCATGGGTTATTTGTTTGGCGTCACTTTACCAGCTATTTTTAATAGACTTCGTCTAAAAAGCTGGGGCCTTTATCCAGTTTTTTCTATCGCTTGGATATTGCTTTTATACACACTTTGCTTTAAGGTTGGCGGCAACGGCTACCTGGCTGTTTATATTGCTGGAATTTTTATAAACAAAAAAGAGTTTTCTCATAAGAAAAATTTAGTCGGTTTTCACGATGGTATCGCTTGGACGATGCAAATAGTTGTCTTTTTAACACTTGGTCTTTTGGTAAATCCCTCCGAGCTTCCAGCAACGGCACTAATGGCGCTTGTTTTGGCCTTATGGCTTATGTTTTTTGCAAGGCCACTTGGTGTTTTTGCATCGCTTGCATTTTCAAAATTTAAGATAAATGAGCAAATTTTTATCTCCTGGGTTGGGCTAAGAGGCGTTGTGCCAGTTGTGCTAGCTACCTATGTTTATGTAGATGGCGTACGTGATGCGGATATGATTTTTAACATTATATTTTTTATGGTTTTGATTTCGATTTTGATACAGGGTATGTCACTTGGCTTTGCGGCTGATAAATTTAAGGTCAAAGAGAGTGAGCAAGAGGATGTTAAGGCAGTATAAAACTCCCCGATCCTAAGCTACACACTTCGTCAGCATACCATTCACTATGGCTCAAAACTAATTGGCAAAGATTTGGCTCAGCTTGAGCTTCCAACTGAGTTTTTAATAATCCTAATAAAGCGTAAAAACGAGTATCAAAAGCCAACTGGCTCAACAATCTTTGAAGAAAATGATCTGTTACTGATACAATGCGAAAATCAAGTGCTTTATCAAGATACGATTAAGTATTTGACCTATTAAAATTTTTGATAAAAATTGCCACATTTTATTTCTCTTTGTAAATTTTAAAACTTTACTCACTCGCCTTAGCAGACTACTAAATTTAGGCTACACTTCGTTTAGCACTAAATTTAGAGCCGTGATATGCTCGCTCATAAATTTTTAAAATTTTTCTGACATAAACACATGCAGTGTGTTAGCATAATTGCATGCTGTCTATAACGTAAGTTAAATTTCTAGCCCAAAATGAGCTAGAAATTTGATTATTCTAAGGCTTGAGCCAGATCGGCTATTAGATCCTCAGCGTTTTCAAGCCCTATGCTAACTCTTATTAGCTCTTTTGTGATACCAGCTTTTATAAGCTCTTCACTGCTTAGCTGCTGATGAGTCGTTGATGCTGGGTGTGTGATGAGCGACTTTGTATCGCCGATATTTACTACGATCTTAAAGAGTTTTACGCGCTCTAGCATCTTTTTTGCACGCTCGAAGCTATCAGTCTCAAAGCAAAATAGCCCATTTGCCATGCCATCTTTAAAGTATTTTTGCGCTTTTGCGTGATCTACGTTATCGGCAAGCCCTGGGTATGCCACACTTTTTATATGCTTGTGAGAGTTTAGAAATTTAGCCACTTTTAGCGCGTTTTGCGAGTGTCTTTCAACTCTAACAGCAAGCGTTTCAAGCCCTTGTATAAGCTGCCAAGAGTTAAACGGAGAGATCACAGCACCGATATCGCGCACGATAGCAAGCCTCATTCTTAGCGTATAGATATCAAAACGATCCGTCATATCAGCATAGACGATGTCGTGATAGCTCGCGTCTGGCACATTAAAATGCTCATATCTCTTGTTGCCTTTTAGCTTTTCGTTTAGGTGATTTGCGCTTACGACTACACCTGCTAGGCTAAGACCCTGACCGCTCATATATTTGCTAGCGCTATGCACGCAAACGTCGACGCCGTGGCGAAGCGGCTGAAAGATGATAGGCGTTGGCACGGTGTTGTCGGTTATGCTGATGATGCCATATTTGTTTGCGATTTCTACGATTTTCTCGATATTTGGGATAGAAATTTGCGGATTTGAAAGCGTTTCAAAAAATATAGCCCTAGTTTTTTCATCTATCAAAGCCTCCAGATCATCAGCAGTGTCGCTGTCAAAGACTCTAGCCTCTATGCCAAATCTTTTTAGCGTGTGTGTAAAAAGCACCGTCGTGCCGCCATAAATTTTCTTAGCGATGATGATATTATCACCTGCTTGGGCTAAATTTATGATGCTGTAAAACAAAGCTGACTGACCGCTTGCAGTCGCTATCGCAGCGGCTCCGCCTTCAAGTGCGGCAACCCTTTTTTCAAAGATATCTGTCGTTGGATTGCCAAGTCTTGTGTAGATGTGGCCGCCATCTTTTAGATCAAACCTAGCAGCCGCGGTCTCGGCACTTCCAAAGTCGTAAGCTGTGCTTTGAAAAATAGGCACAGCCATCGTGCCAAAGCCCTCGTTTGTGTCGTAGCCTACGTGGATCGCAGCGGTTTCTTGCCTCATTTTTGCTCCTTTTAAGGTAATTTTGGCGTAAATTATACATTAGCAAAGCCAAAATTTAGGGGATAAAATCAAATTTTGATATAATTTGCCAAAAAAAGGAAAAATTTGAACCAAGTCACGGACAAATTTAAACGTGTAAAATATCTTCGTGCGCTAGAAAAATTTGCAAAATCAGCGATAAATGGTCTAAAAAGAGATGACTTTGACGAGAGTGAATTTCGTCAAAGAGTCGAGAAAAATGCAAAGATTATGGAAAAAGTAGAGGCTGTATATCTTGATCAGCCATACTCAAAGGCGCTAGAAAATTTTATAAATTTACTTATCAAAAACGCCTCAAAAGAGGAGCTTTTAAAGGCGGCAAATCTACTTGATAAGCTAAAAAATCAAAAGACATATAAAAAAGAAAAGCATAAAAATAAATTTAAGGATGAGAATTGAAAGTAGTTATTTTTGATATGGACGGCACGGTGATCGATAGCGGCGAGGCGATATATAAAACGGTAAATGAAGTAAGGGGTGAGCTAAATTTAGCGCCACTTGATAAGGAATTTATCATAAAAGTGATCAATGAGCCAGGTAGAAATTTGGCCCTTGAATTTTACGGCATCGACACGCCAAGCAGGAGCTTAAAAGAGGGTTTTGAAGAGAAATTTAAGAAATTTTACGATGAGTGCGCGACTACATATGAGGGCGTAAAAGAGCTTTTGCAAAAGTGCAAAGAGGCTCATTACAAGGTTGTTTTGGCAAGCAACGCGCCACATGATACGTTAGAGAAAATTTTAAAGAAAAATGAAATTTATGAGCTATTTGACGAGGTTATCGGCGCTAGCAAAGAGATACCGCAAAAGCCTGATCCTGCGATGCTTCATCTAGCTGTTAGTAAAACTGGAGCTAGCAAAGCGATCTTTATTGGAGATAGCCTAAAAGACGAGCTAGCAGCTAAAAATGCAAATATGCCTTATGTACAAGTTAGTTGGGGATTTGGTGAGGAGAGTAAAACTGCGACCTATAACGCTAAAAATGTTAGCGAGGCTTGGGAGATAATATTAAATTTTTAACTTAGTTTTAATTGGCTATAATCTTAAGAAATTTTCAAAGAAACAGCGATGATAGATATATTTGAGGGCAGTGCTAGGGATAAATTTTATGACATTTTGTTTAACGCAAATGCCGTTTTGGTTAAAAATGAGATAGATAAAATTTTTGAGAAATTTGTGGCTATGAGCGAGCTTTGCGAAAAGTATGGCATTGATGAGGATGAGATCAGAAATTTTATAGTCTCAGAGCAAGATAAAATTTATAACGGAGTAAATGACCTATATATCGAGCTTAGCGGAGAAATTTTAAGCCAAAATGAGTAGAATTTTTGTGCTCATTGCTTTGCTAACCGCTCTTGTCTTTGCAAAAGAGCCAAATTTTGATCCAAGCTCAGTGCATACATTTGAGCTTAAAAAAGGTGAGTGGGCGCGGGTCTTTATAACTGAAAAGCGAACTCAAAGGGTTGAAACGTTTGACTTTCGCTGGATGCTATTTGATAGTACAAATATCACCGTGCAAAGCTTTTTTAGGCGCTATCCAAGGCAGATGGTCTTTTCACTAAGACAAGGACAAAACACCTACATGCAGCGAGTTTTGTCTGATTTTACGATGCCGCCAAATGAGAGCGTGAGCCTTTACATATCGTTTATTGATTTTAAGGATAAAAAGGCGCATTTTAGGGTGGCTCTGCTAGATGAGAGCAAGCGTGTGGATGTGGGTTTTAGAGATCCAGACGAGGCTAAATAGAAGGATAAAAATGGATAAAATCGATGAAATAATGGGTAAATTTATAAGCGAGCTTGGCTACAAAGAGGCGTTTGAGATGTTTTTAAAGATAAGCTCAGGCAAAAAGCTTCGCTCAAAACTTCTTTTAAAAATCGCGGGCGAGAGCGAAATTTCTCTTAAACTTTGCGCTATCATCGAACTTATCCACCTTGCAAGCTTACTTCATGACGACGTCATAGATGAGGCAAATATAAGGCGTGGCAAGCCAAGTATAAACGTACTTTTTGGCAGTAAAAACTCAGTCATGCTAGGCGACATCCTCTACTCAAAGGCTTATTTTGAGCTTACAAAATTTGATCCAAGCATCGCAGCTATCATCTCAGACGCGGTCAGCAAGCTAAGCATCGGCGAGATGATGGATGTAAAAATGGCTGAAAATTTTAATGAAAACGAGCAAGAATATTTAAAAATGATCTACTATAAAACAGCTGTTTTGATAGAAGCCACGGCTATTTGCGGGGCAAAGCTAGCTGGCAAAGATAGCGAGAAATTTGGACTTTATGGCAAAAATTTAGGTCTTGCATTTCAGATCGTTGATGATATATTAGACATAACTCAAGATGAAAAAACGCTTGGCAAACCAGCGCTTAACGACTTTGTCGAGGGCAAAACGACACTCCCTTACATATATCTTTATAAGAGCTTAGACGAAGCTGGTAAGACAAAGCTTAGATCGCTTTGGTCAAAGAAGCTAAACGCGGGCGAAATTTCATGGCTAAAAGAAAATTTTGATAAAACTAGCTCGGTTAGCAAAGCTATAAGCGAGGCAAAAAGGCTTGGGACTGAAGCGATAGAAGCGATAAAAGAGTATAAAAACGCCGAGCTTGAAGGGATCATAAAAAGCATGATAGATAGGGAATTTTGATGCACTATTTAGATATAAGTTTTACATATAAAAATACTGATATTTCAGTTAGAGAAAAGCTTGCATTTGATAGTGATGAGAAAAAAGAGCAAATTTTAAAACTACTAAGATCAAACAAAAGTATAAACGAATGTATGGTTTTAAATACATGCAACCGCGTCGAGATAATTGCAAGCGTTAGTGATTTAGAAAGTGCAACGACGCATGCATTTAGGTGCATGTCTGTATTTTCAGGTGTTTTTGAAGATGAGCTTTATGAAAGGGCTGATATTTATGAAGATAGCGGAGCCGTGCACCACCTCTTTGCCGTGGCAAGCTCGCTTGATAGCCTAGTTGTTGGCGAAACACAGATCGTAGGACAGCTAAAAAATGCCTTTAAATTTGCCTATGATAGCTCAGCTTGTGGCGAACAGATTAGTAAGATTATCCATTATGCATGCAAATGTGCTGCTAAAGTCAGAAACGAAACCCAAATCTCTAAAAATCCAATCTCAGTTTCAAGCGTGGCTGTGGCAAAAGCAAAAGAAATTTTTGGCACGCTTGAAGGAAAAACTGCTATCGTCGTAGGAGCTGGCGAGATGGGCGAGCTAGCAGCAAAACACCTAATCTCAAGTGGTGCAGAAGTCATCATCATAAACAGAAGCTCCGAGCGTGTTGAGCAGCTAGTTGATAGTCTAGGGGACAACGCTAGCTGGGATAGCATTTTAAAATTAAAAGAGTATGTAAATAATTACGATCTGATATTTTCAAGCACCGCGGCCCCGCACGCTATCATCACAAACGCCATAATCGAACCAAGAGAATTTCACAGATACTTTTTTGATATTGCCGTACCAAGGGACATTGATCTTATAAATACAGAATTTATTAGTGTCTATACGGTCGATAGTTTAGAGGAGATAGTAAGGAAAAATTTAGCCCTAAGAGAGGAGCAAGCACAAAAAGCTTATTCGATTGTAGGTCAAGGCACAAGCGAATTTTTAAAAATTTTAAAAGAAGATATGAGTGTGCCACTCATAAAATCGATCCGCAAACAAGCTGAAATTTGCGCTAAAAACGAGCTAGAAAAAGCGATAAAAAAAGGATATTTAAAGCATAGTGATTATGAGGAGGCACAAAAGCTCATTCATCAAGTTTTTAAAGCATTTTTGCACCAGCCAACGATGAAGCTAAAAAGCCTTGCGGACGAGGAGAGATCTAGCGAGCTCTCAAATGGAGTTAGATTTTTATTTGATATAAAAGAAGAGCAAAATTTTCAAGTGGGAGATATAGATGAGATTTAGTAAATTTTATGCACCAACGACCAAAGAAGCACCAAAAGACGCATCTTTGCCAAGTCATAAATTTTTAATAAGAGGTGGATTTGTCGAGCAGATAGGCTCAGGACTTTATAACTATCTACCGCTTGGAAAGATCATGCATGAGAAAATTTCTCGTATCGCGCGAGAGGAGATGGATGAGGCTGGTGCGCTAGAGGTTAGCTTTAGCGTGGTCACTTCAGGCGAGCTTTGGAAGCAAAGTGGACGTTACAATGTCTTTGGCAAGGAGCTTTTGCGCTTTAAAGATAGAAAAGAGAATGACTTTGTTATAAGCCCTACAAACGAAGAGGCAGCCGTTGCTTTGGTACGTGGTAAGGTGACTAGCTACAAGCAGTTACCGCTAAATTTATACCAGATAAATACTAAATTCCGTGACGAAGCAAGACCACGCTTTGGATTGCTAAGAGGACGAGAATTCACGATGAAAGATGCTTATAGCTTTCACTCAAGCAAAGAGGATCTAAAGCGTGAGTTTGACCTTATGGAGGCAACTTATAGTAAAATTTTTACCCGCCTAGGGCTAAATTTTAGAGCTGTTGAGGCTGATAGTGGAGCTATCGGTGGTAGCGGCAGTAAAGAATTTATGGTGCTTGCAAGTAATGGCGAGGACGATATACTTTGCTGCGAGGCTTGCAGATACGCTGCAAACGTCGAGGCTGCAAGACGCAAGCCAAGAGTTAGTGAGACTGAGGCTCCAGAGGCGGACGCAGCTAAATTTCTAACGCCAAATGCAAAAACCATAAAAGACGTGGCGGAATTTTTCAAAATTAGCGAGTTTTACTGCATAAAAGCTGTTATGAAAAAGGCTATCTACGAGGACAAGGAAGAGGTCGTGGTCTTTTTCGTAAGGGGCGATGACGAGCTTCAAGAGACAAAGGCGCAAAATGCTTGCAAGGCGCTCGAACTTGTCGATGCTAGTGAAGAAGAGATTATAAAAGCTGGGCTTGTGGCTGGATTTTGCGGGCCAGTTGGGCTAAAAGATGTGAAATTTTTTATAGACAACGAGCTAAAAGGCGCAAATAATATGATATGTGGTGCCAACGAAAAGGATTACCACTTTGTTGGCGTTAGTGTTAGCGGATTTAACGAAGAGAGATTTAAAGATCTTGTAAAGGTAAAAGAGGGCGATAAATGTCCAGAGTGTGGTGGAAATTTAAAGCTTAGCAAGGGTATCGAGGTCGGTCATATCTTTCAGCTAGGTGATAAATATTCAGCTGCGATGAACGCTACATATCTTGATGAAAATGGCAAGGCAAAGCCATTTTTGATGGGCTGCTACGGTATTGGTATCAGTAGACTAATAGCCGTAATGATAGAGGCTAGCCACGACGAGAAGGGCTGCATCTGGAAAAAAGAGTGCGCACCGTTTGACGTCGAGATCATCATTTCAAATTTAAAAGACGAAGAGGGTGTGAAATTTGCGTTCGAGCTTTACGAGAGCCTTAAAAAAGCTGGCGTTAGCGTCATCATCGATGATAGAAACGAGAGATTTGGCGTTAAGATGAATGATTTTGAACTCATCGGCTTCCCTTATGCGCTGCTTGTGGGTAAAGAATTTGCAAATGGCAAGGTCGAGTTTATCACAAGAGATGGGCTAAGCAAAGAGGCCATAGGCGCAAACGACGCCTTTAGAAAGATAAAAGAAAGCTTATGAGATTTTTTGCATTTTTGTTTTTTTTGATAGAAGCGATATTTATCTATCTTTTTGTTGATAAATTTGGCTTTTTAAACTATTTTCTCGAGGTGCTAGTCTCTGGATTTGTAGGTATTGCACTTCTTTTTAATGCTGGATTTTCTAGCTTAAATTCGCCTCAAGTGGCGTTTAAGAGCTTTCTTGGCAGAAATTTATTCAGCCAGTTAGGGCTTAGCTTTGGCGGAATGCTTTTATTTCTGCCGGGAATTTTAACAGATATTTTTGGCATAGCCGTAGTTATTTTTTCTTTGATATTTAAGAAAAATGTGGCAAAAAACGAGAGCTATCAGGAGTTTAAATTTCAAAATTTTAGCGAGCAAGGCACTAAAAAAGATGAGGGCGAGATTATCGACGTTGAGGTTGTAGAAGAGCCAAAAAGAGTAAATTAGGAGAGATGATGAAAGAGATAAAAATAGCAACTAGAAAGAGCATCTTAGCACTTTGGCAAAGCGAACATATCAAAGCTAGAATAGAATCAAAACATAATGATATAAAAGTTGAGCTTATTGGTATGAAGACAAAGGGCGACGTGATCCTTGACACGCCACTTGCAAAGATCGGAGGTAAGGGGCTTTTTACAAAAGAGCTTGAAGATAGTATGCTAAAAGGCGAGACTGACATTGCAGTGCATAGTTTAAAAGACGTGCCTGTCGTATTTCCAGAAGGACTAAAGCTAGCAGCCATCTGCTCACGTGAGGACACCAGAGATGCTATGATAAGTGAAAAATTTGCTAAATTTAGCGACCTACCGCACGGCGCAAAAGTTGGTACAACTAGCTTACGTCGCAAGATGCAGCTACTTATCATGAGGCCTGATCTTGAGATCATTTCGCTTCGTGGAAATGTGCAAACTAGGCTTAGAAAGCTAAAAGAGGGCGAATTTGACGCAATCATTTTGGCGATGGCTGGCATAAATCGCTTAAATATCAAGGCTGAAGTGGCACATATCTACACATTTGGTTTTGACGAGATGATACCTGCAATGGGGCAGGGTGCTCTTGGGGTAGAGGCTAGAGATGAGAAGAAAATTTTAGATGAGATCTCTTTTTTAAACGACGAAAATGCGGTTATAGAAACGACCATAGAGCGTGATTTTGTAAGCGTTTTAGAAGGCGGCTGCCAGGTACCAATTGGCATAAGTGCAAGGCTAAAAGGTGATGAAATTTCTATCGATGCGATCGTTGGTCTGCCTGATGGAAGCGAGTTTATAAAAGATAGCTTAAAGGTCAGCAAAGACAAATTTCAAAGTGTCGGCAAGGAGCTAGCTCATAAATTTATAGAAAAAGGAGCTAGAGAGCTGCTAAAACGCGCCGAGGAGATGGCGTAGAGCAAAGTTTTTGCTAAATTTTAAAGCAAAAGCCCTAACCGCCACTAAAAATACAAAGACAACTACTATATGATCGGTCTTGCAGAGGGTAAATAGGGCTATAAACTACATAATCTTTCAAAGACCGATCAAACTTAAAAAAGATGACGACGAAAACGCCGACATAAACGGCCTATACGCAGAGTGCAATGGCGAAGTTTGCTACAACGCTTGCAAATGCGTAACTATCACTGATAAAACTATCATTTTTGAGGTGCAAGATAGCGTTATTAGCGTTGATATAGAGGGTGTTAAGCTTAGTGATCGCTTTATGAAATATAGCAAAGAGATATTTGGCGAGCTACTAAAATGTAATATGTCGGAGTAATTAATAAAATTTACTACCGTTTTCAAAACCACGATGCTATCTAGCGTTTAAAAAAATTGTAATGAATCACTTTGGAAAAGATGTAAGTATGCCGGCCATGTGTGGCTGTGCGTTGAGCGCTAGTTTGCGGACATTATGACAATGGAGTATAAATTTAGTACTTGCGTCTATTTAAACGGCGAGGCAATATCGCAAAGAATGCGCCCGAAACAGCGATCGATACTCTGATAGCTATCGGTACGTGCGGCAAATAATAAATACCCGCTTTGCTTCGCCTTTTTCAGCTATTTTTGGCTACAATCGCCCAAAAATCAAAAAGGCAAAATATGGACTACATCAGGCTTTTAAAAGAAAATAATCTACTTCGTGTTATCGATGAGCCAACAGATATTGATCTTGAGATTGCACATGCAAGCTATATCGAGGTCAAGCGTGAGGGCTCGCAAGCGCTACTTTTTGCAAACCCAGTCTGCAAAAAAACTGGGCGTAAATTTGCCCCAGTACTTACAAATATCTATGGTTCAAAACGCGCACTTGAGCTTATCTTTGGGCTAAATCCTAATGAGATCGCAGCCGAGATAGAAAAGCTTTTAAAGCCCAAAAAACCTGAAAATTTCAAAGAAAAGCTTGACTTTTTATCATATCTTTTTAGTATGAGAAAGATATTTACCAAGAGGCTAAAGGGCGAGGGCGAGTGCCAGCAGGTTAAATTTTTAGGCGAGCAGGCCGATCTTTTGAGCCTGCCTGCGCTAAAGACGTGGCCGCATGACGGAGGTGCTTTTATCACGATGGGGCAGGTCTATACGCGAAGCCTAGATGGCGCGCTGCAAAATTTAGGCATGTATAGACTGCAAATTTATGATAAAAACCGTCTCGGCATGCACTGGCAGATACACAAAGACGGTGCAAATTTCTTTCACGAGTACAAGCGTGCAGGCAAAAAAATGCCAGTCTCTGTAGCCATTGGCGGTGATCCGCTTTATATTTGGTGTGGGCAAGCGCCGCTTCCAAAGGGAATTTTTGAACTTTTGCTTTATGGTTTTATCCGCAAAGAGCCAGCAAGGCTTGTAAAGTCGCTCACTAATGAAATTTACGTCCCGCACGATGTAGACTACGTAATAGAGGGCTTTGTGGATACGGCTAAGTGTGAGCTTGAAGGCCCATTTGGCGATCATACTGGCTTTTATACGCCTGTCGAGCCTTTTCCGGTGATGGATGTAACGGCGATAACTAGCAAGCGTGAGCCGGTATTTCACGCGACTGTGGTTGGAAAGCCGCCACTTGAGGATAAATATATGGGCTGGGCGACTGAGCGAGTCTTTTTGCCGCTTTTACGAACGACTGTGCCAGAGCTAATAGACTACAATATGCCTGAAAATGGCGTCTTTCACAACCTAATCTTAGCCAAGATAAATACGCTCTATCCAGCTCATGCAAAGCAGGCCATGCACGCATTTTGGGGCGTTGGGCAGATGAGCTTTGTAAAACATGCTATTTTTGTTGGAGCCGATGCGCCTGAGCTTAAAGATTATGATGAATTTACTAGCTTTGTCCTAAGTCGTTTTGGTAGCCAGAGTGTGCTAATAAGCCAAGGCGTGTGCGATCAGCTTGATCATGCTAGTCCAAATTCGTGTTTTGGTGGCAAACTCGGCGTAGATGCGACACAAGACTTTTGTAAATTTAGCCCTGTGGTTTTAAGTGACAGCGAGCTTTTGGCTAAATTTCAAAGCGTTACGCCAAATGTAAAAGAGCTTAAGCAGTTTAAAACGGATACCAAAACGCCTATTTGTGTGGTGAAATTTGAAAAAGATTGTGTGGTAAAAGAGCTTTTTGACAAACTTTTGACATTTAGAGAATTTTTCAAACTCCTCATCGTTGTAGATATACAAAATCACCTTGAAAACCCATATATGCTACTTTGGCGTGTGACAAATAATATCGATGCTTTGCGCGATATTTTCATAGATGGTGAAAATTTCTGCGTAGATGCCACTAGTAAAGATGAGCGTGAGGGATATACGAGAGGTTGGCCATTACAAACGGATTGTGACCGCGAAGTGGTTGCTGATCTAGTTAAGCGCGGCATAGTAAAAGATGAGCCAGAGTTATTTAAAAAATTTGAAATATTTGGCTAGCTTTGAGGAGCTCAAGTAAATTTATAAATTTTGCTTTTTGCTACGGATTTGAAATTTTTAATAAGACTTGCTTAATCAAATGCTAGTGTTTTTTATGCTGATTAAAAAATAGCTTTTAGACTAGGTCTAAAAGCTTAATTTATTTTTAGCTCTCTTTTAAGAGTTTGCTTGCGAGCATATCGGCTTTTGCTTTATCTGTATCTTTTTTTACAGATTTATAAATTTTAGATATATAATTTTCCAAAACTTCGTGGCAAGATATTACTTTTTCGTTTTCACTTCTTGCTACTTTTACGTATTCACCGCTATTTTGTAGCTCAAAAGCTAGGTCATTATCGCTTAGCTGAAGCTCTAAAATTTCAAGTAGTCTCTCTTGAAGTCTTGGCTCAAAAATAGGCGTCATAAGCTCTAAGCGACGTTCTAGATTTCTTGGCATCCAGTCAGCACTTGAAATATAAATTTTTGGCTGAGCATGTTTAAAATATAAAATTCTAGCGTGCTCTAAGTATTTGCCGATTATTGAGCGAACTTTTATATTTTCACTTTTGCCTTTTATGCCAGGCCTTAGTCCGCACACACCACGAACTATAAGGTCGATCTTCACACCTGCGTTTGATGCGCGGCTAAGCTCATTTATCACATCTTCGTCGATTAGCGCATTCATTTTGGCAATGATCCTACCCTCGCTGCCTTTGCTTGCTTCCACTCTTATCTTTTCGATGATACGCTCTTTTATCTGAAAAGGCGACATGCTAAGAGCGTTTAGACGGCGATTTTTATTATATCCTGAGAGGATGTGAAAAAACGAAGTCGTATCCTGGCTAAATTCTTCTTTGCTCGTAAATAGGCTCACGTCGGTGTAAATTTTTGCCGAACTGCCGTTGTAGTTGCCTGTACCAAAGTGCATATAAAATTTAAGCTTATCGCCGATTTGGCGGATGACCTGGCTAACTTTTGCGTGCACCTTAAAACCTGTGATGCCATATATCACGTGCGCTCCAGCGTCTTCAAGCGCCTTTGCCCAGTGCAAGTTATTTTCCTCGTCAAACCTTGCTTTTAACTCAACCATTACAGTTACTTGCTTGCCGTCACTTGCGGCGTCTATTAGACTTTGAATTATTGGTGAACTTTTATCGACTCTATAAAGTGTCATTCTAATGGATATAACTTTTGGATCTTTGCTAGCTTCTTTGATAAAGCTTACAACTGGATCAAAGCTCTCAAATGGATGCACTAAGAGCACGTCTTCTTTATCTATGGCGTCAAATACAGATATACCATTGCCAAATGGTGGTAGCGTTTTTGGAACGTAAGGTGCATTTGCTAGGTGGGTAAAATTTTTGCTTCCAGCTATCTCCCAAAGCGAGCTAAGAGTGAGCGGAATGCTTGGAAAATAGACATCTTTATGAAAAATTTTCATATGAAAATTTAAGAATTCCAAGATATCAGCGTCTACGTTTTTATCGATTTGCATACGAACAAAAGCCCCTTTTCTGCGAAGCTTTAGTCCTTGCTCAAGTATCATCATAAAATCATCCGCTTCTTCTTCTTCGATGACGATATCAGCGTTTCTTGTCACTCTAAAAGCAGCCGAGCTAAGTAGCTTATATCCTGGGAAAATTTCTTCTGCGTGGCGATGTACGATCGTTTCAATCGGCACAAAAACATTGCTACTTGGCTGTGTAAAACGTGGCAAGACTCTTGAAATTCTTATCATGCCGTATTTTAAAATTTCTGGATGCTCGATATCAGCAAGCTTAACGGCAAGAGAGAAGCTAAGGTTGTTTAAGTGCGGAAACGGGTGAGTCGCATCGACAGCGATAGGAACGATGACTGGCAAGATATTTGAGAAAAAGTATTCGTCACACTTTTGTTTCAAACTATCATCAAGCTCGTCATAATTTTTTATAAAAAGCCCCTCTTTGCTAAGAGCATTTACTGTTTTTTTATAGTGATCTTCTACTAAATTTTGCTCGTTTTGTAGATATTTTCTAATCTCTCTTAGCTGATCAAGTGGGCTCATGCCATCGCCACTGCTTGTAGTAGCTCCAGCTGCGAAAAGCTGCTTTAAGCCAGCAACTCTGATCATATAAAACTCGTCTAGATTTGTCATATAAATGGCTATAAATTTTAGCTTTTCAAGTAAAGGAATTTCCTTTTCACACTGAGCGAGTACCCTTGAATTAAAGCGTAGCCAGCTTAATTCTCGGTTTATAAAAAGAGTTTCATTTTCGCTCATCATCTTCTCCTTGTGTGTTTTTGAGTTATTTTATGATATGTGCGGTTATAAAGTTCTTACTTTATTTAAATTTTTGGTTACAATAAGCCAAAACTTAAATTTAAAGGCTTGTTATGTCTGATTATGTGATATTGGTTGGTATCTTTTTAGTGGCAGTCGTTGTTTTTGCACTTATTAAAAAGATATCGTTTTAGCTTTTAAATTTCTCCCACCACAAATAAGCAAAGATGAGCCCAAAACCCTTGACTTTACTCTCGTCAAAGGCAAATTTCATCATATCTTCTCGCTTTATGAAAACAAGCTCGATATCTTCGCCATCGACGCCACCGCCAGAATTTACCTTCATGCTCTCATCGATTTTAGCGTAAAACATCGTTTGCATATTGCCTCCAAAGCCAAAAGCACCGTATGTCATTGTGATACGCTCTATCTCTTTTAGCTCATAGCCCACTTCTTCGATCGCTTCTTCTCTGGCTGTTTGCTCTTCGCTAAGCCCTTTATCCATAAGCCCTGCGCAAAGTTCGTAAGTAAAGCCTTGTTCATTTGTTTTGATGCCTTCTTTCTCTTGCGAGTACCAAACAGCAGGACGAAACTGCTTTACAAACAAAAAGGCATCTTTTTGCTCGTGATATAAAAAAATACTAACGCTATTCATCACTTTTACGCAGTCCCAGTCTCTTTGGACACCATTTTGCATAAATTTCATCTTAAATGGCTTTAGATATTTTGACTCACCCAGAGGTAAAATTTCTAAATTTGTTATAGCAGTATCCATTTTGCAAGTCCTAAAAAGCTAAAAAATCCTATCGCATCAGTAAAAGTAGTAAGAATGACGGCTGAGCCGACTGCAGGATCTATGTTAAAGCGCCTTAGCGTCAAAGGTATGATCGTGCCAAAAAAACCAGCAAAGAATAAATTCGTAACCATACTAAGCCCGATAACAACACCAAGCATACCTTTGTCAAACCAAACAGAGGCGATTATGCCCATTACCACACCAAAGATTAGTCCATTTATGAGTGAAATACTAACCTCACGTTTTAAGACATTTTTGGCATCTTTAAACTCGATCTCACCAAGCGCTAAACGGCGAACCGTAACGGCAAGCGCTTGTGTGCCGGTATTTCCACCCATTGATGCAACTATTGGCATTAAAACAGCAAGAGCGACGTAGGCTGCGATTGTCTCGTCAAAAAGTCCGATTATAGACGAGCTAAAAAGAGCTGTTAGTAAATTTACGCCAAGCCAAACCGCACGACCACGACCAGCCTTAAAAAGCGTATCGTCCTCTTCTGACTCGTCATCAACGCCGGCTAGGTTATAAATTTGCTCAGTTGCACTCTCTTGAATGTAGTCGTGAATATCATCAGATGTTATACGACCTAGTAGTATGCCAGTGCTACTTGTAACTGCAATAACGTTTAGATCGTACTCTTGAAACATATCAGCGACATTTTGCATAAGATCCATATCATTTGCAACATGTGGCTTGTAGTGATCGATCTGCGTAGTTTCTATATTTTGCTTCAGCGTTTTTGTGAAGTCAAATAGTATAAGATCCTCAAGTGGGATAGCGTATTGCAAAACACCGTCTTTGTCTATAATGAAAAGCTGTGAGATATTTTCTAGCTTGCCTTCTTGTTTTTCACGTCTAAGTCTTGCTACTGCACTGCCAAGCTTTTCTTCAAGGTGAGCCGAGAAAAGCTCTGTTTGCATGTGAGCACCGGCTCTATCTTCTTCGTAGCTTCTAAGCCTTAAAATTTCATTTTGGTTTTCTCTGTCAAGCTCGTTAAAAAGCTCTCTAGCTTTATCCTCGTCAATATCCTCGATGTATTGAAGCAAATCAGTCGCATCATCACTCTCTAGCTCTTCAAGAGCTTCTACGATCTTTTCAGCTGGAAGCTGTTCGATCACATCTTTTAGCATGTGATCAGGTAACTCGATAGCAACATCACCTAAAATTTCAGGATCTAGTTTCTCAAGATAGTGAGCAAAGAGCTCCTCATCGTGCTTTTTAAGTGTTTTTAGGTGTTGGGCTAGCTCATAAGGTGAGAGTTCATTATCTTCTAAATTTTCATTTAAATGCTGATCTATCAGCTCTTTTGCTTCTTCTAGTTCTTGGCTCAAGTTTTACCTTTAAAATTCTATTACATTAGGAAAAAATTCCACTTTGTGATACTCTTTTTCATTGCTTAAAGCATTTTTTATTAGCTCGTCATTTTTGCTGACAACTGCTTTAAATTTAGCTGATTCTTTCTTGTCTTCTAGGCTTTTAACAACCCTTATTGCACTTTCTGGATTGATAGGCTTATTATCTCTATAAAGACCAAAATGCAGGTGCGGTCCTGTACTCATACCACTTGTGCCAACGTAGGCTATGAGCGTACCTTGCTTAACTTTTAGACCACCTTTTATGCCTTTAGCAAAGCCATTTAGGTGAGCATAAAGTGTCTCGTAGCCACCAGCATGAGAGATGATGACGGTTCTGCCATATCCGCTTTTTTGTCCGACAAATTTAACCGTGCCATCACCTGCGGCTTTGATAGGTGTGCCTTTTGGAGCACCGTAGTCAACACCAAGGTGCGCTCTATATCTTTGGAGAATAGGATGCCATCTTTTTAGGGTAAAAGCTGATGTGATTCTGGCGTTTGCAAGAGGGCGGACTAATAAAAATTTATCATTCTTCTTGCCATTTTTATCATAAAATTTATCTTCAAATTTATACATGACATATCGTTTATTTTTCGTTTCTATCATCGCAGCATAGATTTCTGGAGTGCCAAAAGAGCGGCCCATACGTATTTTTTGATTATAAACGATAGCAATCGTATCGCCTTTGTTTATCTTTTTAAAATCAATATCACTTCCTTTAAAAATTTCTTTAAAGCCAAGTGCTAGTGTACCAGAGCCAGTGTAGTCAAAAATGTCTTCAGAGACTGATTTATCGACCTTTAAGGCTAAAAATTTATCCTCGCTTTGATAAGAGATGGGAAGAAATTCGAGCTTAAATTTATCATTATCATCTCTAAAAATATGCATTTGAAGCTCGTCACTAACAGGGATTAGTACTTGTTTGGTATTGCCGTTATTGTCTTTATAAATTTGATACTTTGTGCCAGCGATGATCTCTTCTGTTAGTTCTTGATCTTCGGTTGCTAAGTTATAGTAAAGTGAAAGTGGGATTTTGTTTGTCTCTAAGAAATTTAAGAAGTTACTTCCATTTGGCCAGCTAAGCTCTTCGACACTTGGCTTTATAGCGTATAAATTTATAGATAATATTGCAAAAATTATAAAAATACGAGGCATTAATGTCCTTTTAAAAAGCTGGTGGGATTTTAACTAAAACTTGCTTTAATTTTGCAAAAGATAAAGCATTTTAGGCTATAATCGCTCTAAAAATTTAAACTTAGGAGATATTTTTGAAACGTATATTTGTGATTTTATCGCTAGTTTTTGGCTTTGCTTTTGGGGCTGATTTTTCTTTAAATGAGTATAGAACTCCTATAATTAGCGTCGATAGTGATGGCACAGCGACGATAGTTGATAGTCCAGAAATTTTAATCGGCTCAAGTGGCGTTGTGCTTCATAAATTTGATACTGATAGCTCTATCATCGCAAGAGTTAGTGTTATCTCAAAAAATTCTGGCTTTGCTAAGATTAGATTTGAGGTGTTTGATCTGCTTGAGCAAAAGGCGCTCCCACTTCCAGGCATCGCACCTGCAAATGGTGATATGGTCGTGCTAAACTATCTTTATAACCGCTCATTAATCATCGTGCCAAATAAAGAAATTTACGAAGAGATCACTTCTGCGTTTCCAAATATGATATTTATCCACCCAGATATTATAGGAGCATATCTAAGCTACGAGTACAAGCCAAATCCAAGTAGAGATGACTTTAGAAAAATGTGCGCTCAAAGTGCAGCTGGTTTAATTTTCGTAGCGATGGATGGCAGAAGCGTTTTTGCTGATTGCCAAAGCTTTAAAGTGCTAAAAGAATTTAAAAGTGGTGAGGTTGAGTACTATCAACTTCCATTTTATACAAGAGTTAGCGACATAGACACTGTGTTTTGGAAGTTAAATAGTGAGCACATTAACAACTACGACGCTCACTACGAAAAACTTTTCGAAGAAGATAACTGATAAATGAGCCGTTTGTCCTTAAGTAAGCAAAGCTTAAAAGAGTTTTTAAATTTGCTCCCAACGCTTAAGGACAAAGAGCTCTTTCACTATGCCTCAAGCCTTAGTTTTCATACGATTTTATCGATCATTCCGATACTTCTTATATCGTTTTCTATCTTTACAAAACTGCCTAGTTTTGAGGATTATTACGCCAAGATTCAGGACTTTATATTTTCGGCTCTTTTGCCAAGTAATCAAGAGATCATCTCAAACTATTTGCAAAATTTCTTACAAAATAGCGGAAATTTAGGCATAGTTGGCTTCGTAGCAATGATATTTACATCAGCCATGTTTTTTAGCGACTACGAGTATGTAGTTTTGAAAGTGACACGTGCAAATAAGGCTAGAGGATTTTGGTCGGCGCTTAGCTCGTATTGGACTCTTATCACGCTTGCGCCACTTGGTCTTGCTGGCAGTTTTTATCTCTCAAGCCTCATTCAAGAGATGCTAGACTCAAACGTGATCACAAGCTCGATAAATTTTTTAAGTATCTTTCCATATCTCATCATCTGGGCGATATTTTGTGTCACATATCTCATCTCAGTAAATGACGAGATAAAGTTTAAAAGCGCACTTTTTAGCTCATTTGCAGCCTCGCTTGTTTGGTATCTTGGCAAATCAGCCTTTGTATATTATGTCCTTTATAATAAGACATATCTTAGTGTCTACGGCTCGTTTTCGGCTGTGCTTTTCTTCTTTGTCTGGATCTATATATCGTGGATCATCTTTTTATATGGGCTAAAACTTTGTGCTTATCTTTCAAATAGCTTAAAATTTAAAAGATAAATTTGATATTTCGCTAGCTGGATATATTTATAAAATTACCAGCTAGCGTGTGTATTATTTTATGTAAAATTTTATGTGGATCAGCGTTTAAATTCGCAAATTTCTATCTTTGTACCAAGCTCTTTGCTAAATTTGCTCACAGCCTTATCTAGTTCATCTTTGTCAAAGCAGATAAGATCTATGTAAGATCGCATCTCGCCATTTGCTTCACCTATGATCTCGCAAATTTTACTCTCCTTTAGCGCATCTGAAATTTTATTTTTGCTATCAACGCCAAACTGTATGTCGCCGCCGTGAGATAGGGCTAAAAAGCAAAAATTTATGCCAAGTTCAAAAGCTTCGTTATAAGTATCGCTTATGCCGTCGTAGTACTCATTTAGTAGCTCGCTAAGAGATGTATATCCTGTAAAAACGTCGTCACGTAGCTCATTTGAGCGAGGCTCTAGCTCGTAGACCATAAAATTCTTAAGCGGCTCATTTGAGGCTTCTTTACCAAATTTATCATCTATAAGATCGGCAAAGTCGATCAGTGGCACGCCTTTTTCTCTTGGTTTGTCTATTATCTCAAACTCTCCAAGCATATTTATCATGATCATCTCGCCAACTACGTTGTCACAAAGTATGAGCGATAATGTATATGCCTTATTTTCATCTTCGCTTTTAAGCTTGCTTAGAGTTTCGTTATATAGGCACATATCTACGCTTTTGTCGTTGAAATTTGCATAGACCATGACCTCATTTGCATCAACGCTTACACCATACATTTGTATAGTAGCGACGTTTCGTGGTGCACGTGGCTTGCCAAGTGTGCAAGTAAGCTTTGACTCATACTCTTTTGGCATGCGCGACTTTATAAATTTAAGCCATAAAAGCCTATGTTTGAGTCCTTCTGGAGTGAGTACTAGATCGATCTTTCCATCAATAAGGCCTATCATAAAAGTTGGATCAACTAAACATAAATTTAGTGCTTCTTCGGTCATTTTGCTTGCTGCTTCAAAATTTTTATCTTCTAAATTTTGTTTGATGGCGTCTAAATTTTTGCCAAACTCGCTCCAAAATTTATCAACTCTGCTTGCAAAGCTAGAGCTCTTTTTAGAAAACCACATTTTTATCCTTGTTTATTAAAATTTTCAACATTTTTTTGCGTATAAATTTTCATCGATGGAAATTCTAAGGCACTTAGCTTGTCATATCCTTCTTCATTAAAAACACATCCCGTATCGATATTTGCGCTATTTGTATAGAGCTTAGCCTCGCGCACTGGCGTGTGGCCATAGACATTAAATATGCCTTCAACTTGCATCATATCGCCTCTGCCTGATAGTACATGCCTTCTAAACTCATCTCTTGAGCTATCATCATCTCTTAAAGTCCAAAATTTACCAACAGCCGAGTGCGAAACGACCAAATGCTCGCCATTTTGGTTTTTACACTCTTTAAACTCCAGATAAACTGGCCTTGTTTCTAAAAAATCCACATGCCTTTGCTTAAACTCCACACTTTGTCCAAGGTATGATCTATATGTCTCTTCTCCGCCGTTTCCAAAGAACCAGCTCCTGTCAAATGGCACTTTGTTGTTTAGAAATTCAAGTTTATTACTTAGCAGCCTGCGCTCATGATTTCCCATTACCATTTTATAGTTATTTTGCATGATAAGCTCGACTACATCGCAACTAAAAAGCCCCCGATCTATCACATCTCCGACAAAGCAAATTTGTGATTTTTCTTTGTCTGGAAACTGCTTGATAAGCTCTAAAAGTGTGTTAAAACAGCCGTGCACATCGCCTATAATATAAATTTGCTCGCTCAATTTTTCTCCTTTGTGCCAAATTTTAGTCTATTAAGCTTAAAAATGTAGTGTTAAAAAACACTTTTGTATAGCTGTACTATATTGGCGTAATGCTAGCGATATATAAAGTTAAAACCTAGTAAAAGATATTTAAAATTTAAGGAATTTAAAGTAGAAGGGAGCCTAAGCTCCCTAAAATCATTGTGCGTAAAAGCCGCTAACCTTACCGGTTAGGTCAATCATTATATTTTTCATTTGAGTGTAGTGCTCAAGGATGATTTTGTGAGTTTCTCGGCCGATACCTGAGTTTTTATAGCCGCCAAATGGGCTGCCTGCTGGGATTTGGTTATAGGTGTTGATCCAGACTCTGCCAGTCTCCATAGACCTTGCAACGCGGAGCGCTTTTGTGATGTCTTGCGTGAAAATTCCGCCACCAAGGCCATATTCGCTATCATTTACCATTTTGATAAGCTCGGCTTCATCTTTAAATTTAATGACAACGCCAACTGGGCCAAAAATTTCTTCCTGAGCTACTCTCATGTCGTTTGTCACATCAACTAGCAGTGTTGGCTCGACAAATGCGCCCTTGTCGCAACCATTTGCTGTGTAGGCTTTACCACCGACTGCCACTTTTGCACCTTCTTTTTTGCCGATCTCAACGTAGTTTAGAATTTGCTCAGCTTGTTTTTTATTGATTTGTGAGCCCATTTGAGTGCTAGGATCGAGTGGATCGCCAACTTTTATGGTACTAAATTTCTTAACCGCAGCCTCTATAAATTTGTCGTAAAAGCTCTCTTCTACGAAAATTCTTGAACCTGCGCAGCAAACTTGACCTTGGTTAAACAAAATTCCAAGCTGAAGGCCGTCAAGCGCCTTGTCTAAATTTGCATCGTTAAAGAAGATGTTTGCGCTCTTGCCACCAAGCTCAAGTGTGGCTGGTATGATACGTCTAGCTGCTGCTATGGCGATATCGCGGCCGATCTCGGTTGAACCAGTAAACGCTAGCTTGTCAAGGCCTGGGTGGTTTTTGATCCACTCGCCACTCTTACTGCCTCTGCCGGTTACGATGTTTATTAAACCTTTTGGTAAAATTTTATCTATCAGCCTAAATAGCTCAAGCACACTTAGACTTGTCTCGCTTGAAGGCTTAAATACGCTCGCATCGCCAGCTGCGATCACTGGAGCTAGCTTCCAAGCTGCCATTAAAAATGGAAAATTCCAAGGCACGATCTGCCCCACAACTCCTAGTGGCTCGCGTAAAACGATAGAGAGTTGTTTCTCGTCAAGCACGTTTGCGCTGCCTTCTTCGCCCATTATAACGCCAGCAAAGTACCTAAAATGCTCTGCTGCAAAAGGAATATCAACATTTAGCGTCTCACGGATCGGCTTACCGTTGTCCATGCTCTCGACTTTTGCTAAATGCTCTTTGTTTTCATCGATTATGTCAGCGATCTTGTTTAGCAGTTTTGCTCGCTCGCTAATTGTAGTGTGTTTAAATTTCTTAAAAGCCTCACGTGCAGCACGAACTGCATCACTTACATCTTCTTCAGTCGCATCTGCGATCTTTGCAAGGTGATCGCCGTTTGCTGGATTTTTTGCATCAAGGGTAGCGCCGTCTTTTGCGTCGCGCCACTCACCATTTATGAAAAGCCCATATTTTTCTAGTAACTTCATACTTTTCTCCTCGATTAAGATTTTGTAAAAGGATTATAATATTAATAAAATTTATCAAAAATAAATTTTTGCTATAAATTATCTTTTTTAATAAAATTTATTATCTAATATAAGAAATTTTGGATTTAGTCCTTCCAAGAGAGTGAAAAGGTAGTTTCTTTACCAAGTTCGCTTTGGCATTTTACGACGATATCATTTTTCTTGCAGCACTCTTTAACTAAATTTAGCCCTATGCCAAATCCGCCTTGATCTTCGTTAAATCTCGTGTAGCGATCAAAAATTTGTAGCTGTTGCTCTTTGCTGATGCCATGTCCAAGGTTGCTTATGCTAAAGAAATTTGGCTCTAAAACGATGCGTACTTCTGAATTTTGCGCTGCATATTTTGCGGCATTACTTAGGAGATTATCTAAAATTTTGCTCATATCCTCAAGGTCTGCGTTTATGAAGCTAGGCTTTAGGCTGGTGTCTATCTTAAGGCCACGTTTGGCAAAAAATGGCGAGAAATAGTTCAGTCTTTGCGTGGTTAGTAAATTTAGATCTATGAGCTCTTTTTTGCTTGGCTTATCTAGATTAAAGCTTAGATGAACGAGCGCGTCATAAATGTTATTTAGGCTCTTTGCGGCAAGGCTGATATTGTTAAAGCGCTTTAAATTTCGCTCATTTAGGTTGTCAAGATCGGCTGTTTCTATGCTCATCGAGATGACGCTTAGAGGCGTGTTTATCTCGTGTGTTGAGTCTTTTATAAAGCGGTTTAGCGTATCTATCTTTTCATAAAGCGGTCTTAGGCTTAGTTTTGCGAGGTAAAAGGCGACAAAGAGCAGGGCAAAAAAGAAAAAGAGCGCCTTTAGCATGGTTGAAATTTGTAAAGATAAAATTTCAGCCTTGATATCTTTGCCAACTAGAAAAATATCTGCGTATGAGAGCTCGTCTGTGGTGTTGTCGTCCATGTACTGGATCTTTTCAAATATCGCGACTTTGCCGTCTATCAAATTTACATTTTTGCTTTTGTCGATTTTTTGGCAGTCAAAGTCTTTATAAATTTTCTCGCCATTTTTTAGCACGATGCAAGCATGCACGCCTTTTTCTTTTGTTAGACTTGAAATTGAATCAAGTCCATTCATTCTAGCTTTCATGTAAATGCCCATTTTTATCTCTTTTAAAGACTTCACCTCGTTTAAAATGAGCGCTTCTTTTTTGTTTTTATAGTCATGTATGAAAAAATATCCTAAAAATAGCACAGTGCTAACAAGATAGAGGGATAAAATTTTAAATAAAATTTGCGTCTTTTCAGACATAGACATAGCCGTCCCCACGCCTATTTAATATGGCATCTTTGCCTAAAATTTGGCGTAAATTTTTGATATAGACACGAAGGCTAAGCTCGCTTGGCTCCTCGTCAAATTTCCAAATTTTATTAAAAATTTCATCTTTGGTTAAAATTTTGCCTTTGTTTTGCAAAAATAGGGCGAGTAGGTCGCTCTCTTTGCTCGAGATATTTACATTTTCGCCGTTTTTACTTAGGGTTTTGCTCTGTGGGTGAAAGCAAAGATCATCTAAAATTTTGATATCTTCGCCGTTTTGGTGTGAGAAATTTCTCTTTAGAAGTGCTTGTATACGTATGAGTAGTTCTTTTAGCTCAAATGGCTTTTTTAGATAGTCGTCGCAGCCACTTTTGTAGCCTTTTTCAAGATCATCAATGGTATTTAGCGAGGTGGTAAAGATGCTAGGTGCGCTAACACCTAGCTCTCTTAAGGAAGAAAGAAGTGAAAAGCCATCTCCTTGTGGGATTTTGACGTCAAGTATAAGCAGGTCGAAATTTTGCTCGTAGGCGAGATCAAGTGCATCTTTGGCATTATCTGAAGTAGTGACCTTATAGCCATTTTCGCTTAGATACTCACTGATGAGATCAAGTAAAATTTCATCATCTTCAACGAGCAAAATTCTAACCATCAAGCACCTTTACATACCTTTTTTCATTTCGTCTTTTTTCATACCCATGTCGTCTTTCTTCATTTCATCTTTCATGCCCATGTCATCTTTTTTCATTTCATCTTTTTTTATCATGGGTTTTTTGCCCATGTCATCTTTCATCATCTGCTCTTTCTTCATCATCTCGTCTTTGCCCATGTCATCTTTTTTCATCATTTCAGTAGCATTTGCAAGACCACCAAGCATAAACATAGCACCAAGTGCAACTAGTAGTAATTTCTTCATAACGTCTCCTTTAAATGAAATATGATGAAATACTATCTCTTTAGTGTTAAGTGAGTGTGAATTTACGCAAATACAAAATATATAACTGGAAGCGTGATAAATGAAAAAAGCACGCCTATGGCCACTGATGAGATGGCTAGCGAGCTATCAAGCCCAGCTTTTATGACCATCGCACTTGCAAGGGCTGATGTTGGCATTGCACATTGAAAGAGACCAACGACCCAAGTTTTGCTCATCTGGATACCTGAGACTTTTAATATGATGAAAAATACGATAGCTGGCAAGATCATCTTACATAAAAGCACGACGCTAACGCCCTTATATGTGCTTGTGATGCTATTGAAATTTAATCCAACACCGATAGCAAAAAGTGCTACCGGAGTGACGCTGCCTTCAAACATCCTAAGTGGCGCAAAGATAAATTCTGGCAAAGGGACTTCTTTTAAGATAAGAGCCATAATAAGCGCGATAAATGGTGGAAATTTTAAAATTTTCATCGTATTTTGAAATAGTGAAACCTTCTCTGGTGCAGCAAAAGAGAGGATAAGTGGCCCAAGGATCGAAAGTGGGATACCAGTGGCTATTTGATCGTAAAAGATGACTTCATTTACCATCGCATCGCCAAAGAAGCCTTGAATGACAGGCATACCGACAAATAGGGTATTACCAAAAAGGCTTAACATGACCATACTAACAGTTGTTACTTTAGTAAATTTAAAGATCTTACCAAGTACCAACGCCATGACAGCACTGATAGCTGTTGAGCCAAAGCCAATTAAAATTGTATTTATAAGCGAAACATCGACGTTTACGTGATAAATTTTGTCAAAGATTAGCGCAGGCATTGCAAAACAAAGGACAAAATCCACAAATGGGATCGAGTGCTTTTGCTCAACAATACCCACTTTTTTAGCAAAAAAACCAGTTGCGATTATGAAAAAAATTGCAAAAAGTGGAGTGAAATTCATAGCATTTCTCTTTTAAATCTAAATTTTACGGAAAATTGATTATAGGACCCATAAGATTAAATTACAATAAACCTTTTTTAAAATTTGCTCTCAAAAATTTATGCCTTAATATCAACCTTTTTATAAAATTTATCTCTCTCATCTATCTTTTCTTTACTCTTTAAATCATTCTCAAGATAGCTGATATTATAAATTTCTCTTGTAGATATGCTTTTGCCATTATTTAGACTGATTAAAAATTTACTCTCAAATTTATTAGATAGATTGGCAATGGCGATCGCTCCGGCATCTTTTAGACTTACGATTTTATCACCTTGCATGAAGCCAATATCCTTAAAATCCAAGCTATTTAGCTGCACATTATTCATCTCTTTTGCCTCTAAATTTATGCTAGTTTTTAGCTCACTCGATGTATTTAGCTTGCCAGTATCGTTATAAAGCTCTTTTACGTCTATCTCTCTACCACTATCAAATTTTAGTCTTATGGTGCCATCTTTGTTTAGCTTCATAGCTATGACGCTATCGCTATCTTGCAAAGATGTGGCAGCTGTGGCTTCATTTGTTATAAAAGCCTTTTTTACTTTTTTTAAATTTGAGATACTAAACTCAAGCCCAGTTGCTTGTTTAAATTCATTTTCCATCGCGATCATTTTGGCTGATTTTGTCTTTTCAAGCTTTGATATATAAGCGTCCACATTTTCTTCAAATTTCTTTAAATTATTGCCAAGATTTTCTATCATTTTGTTGTATGCGTCAAACTCAGCGTTATAATCTTTGTAAAATTTCATAAAACTATCTTTTTGAAATTTTGTATATGAGAAATTTTCATCTTTTTTGTAATCTTTGCTCGGCTCAATGATCGGATTAAACTCGCTTAGTCTTGCAGTGTCATCAAAACCCACTTTAAGATAGGCAAAATTTTTAAAAGAGCTATCTTTGCCAAAGATATTATTGTGTCTTAGATCGACCCAGCCGTCATTTTGGGCATATTTTTTAAAGAAATTATTTATATCATTTTTCTCTATCTTTTCATATCTGTTTTCTGCAGCGAACAAAGTATTTGGATCTGAGGCGTAGTAAGAGTGCCTATAATCAATATCTTTTGTATCCACGTAAAGATCGGGATTATTTGTGATCGTTGCTTTACGATTTAGCTCTTCTCTTTCTATTTGGTTGTGATTTATGACATTTGTGCTGATAAACTGTCTAAGATCAACCCTTGGCATCACATCGCTTAAATTTGCTATTTTTTCATTTCCGTCTTTGTCATAACCCCTTACTTTTAACTTATCAAAGAGTATATCTTTTTGATCTAGTACACCGTCATTGTTGCTATCAAAGCTAAAAAGATAGCTATTATTTTCTAATTTTGTAGTGCCAAGTTTGTCGTTATCGCCGTAAATATCTAAAAATACTTCTACTTCGCCATATTTTGTTTTTAGAGTGTTTGAATAGGCGTAATCGTTTAAATTTTTAAATTTTGTATTTTCTAAGTATCCACTTTTTAGTGTAGATAGCATACTGCTGCTATCTGAAGCTTTTATATTTTTAAAGTAGGCATTTTCATTAAAATGATAGCCTTTAGAAAGCTCATCGGAGTAAATTTTATTGTTGCTGTAGATGAGATTTTTTGAGTAGTTATTTAAAATTTCTTCTACTTTTTGTAGGATTTTGTATCTGTTTTGCTCTTTGATCTCGGAATCAGTGATGTTTATAACTTTGCTTGCTTTGATACTTTCTTTTAAATTTGAAATTTGTTCGTTATTTATCTCTAAACCTTGTTTATCCTTAAAGGTATGGAGCATATCTGTAGGATTTTCTAAATCTTTTAAATTTATAAAGTTATATTTTAAAGGTGTAATATTCATCTAAAATCCTTTTTAAAGATGTTGCAGATAATATCGGATAAATTTAGAAAGTATTTAGACGTATAATGGTGCCCGAGGTCGGACTCGAACCGACACAAGGTTGCCCTTACCAGATTTTGAGTCTGGCGCGTCTACCAGTTTCACCACTCGGGCTAAGTTAAGATTTGAAATTAAAATTGCGTGAGATAAAAAAAGGGGGAGGAGGACTCCCCTAAAAAGAAATTATTTCTTTTTACCTTTTTTAGCAGCACCAGCAGCAACTGCTTCTTTAAGTTTTTTGCCAACTTTGAACTTAACTGCTTTGCTAGCAGGAACATCGATAACTTTTTTAGTTCCAGGAACTCTAGCTTTTCTTGCAGCTCTGTCAGCAGTACCGAAAGTACCAAAGCCTATAAAGCTAATTGTATCGCCTTTTTCAAGAACTGCTTGGATTGTCTCCAAAGTAGCATCAACAACTTTTAGAGTATCTTTTTTTGAAAGACCAGCCTTATCGGCAACAGCTTGAATAAATTCAGCTTTTTTCATGAACCATCCTTTTAAGAAGTTATGTGGCTATATTACACTCTTTTAAAAAAAAATACAATACTTTTTCCCTAAATTTAGCTCTTTTTTACATTTTTTTAACAAAAAATGCAATTTTTTTAAAAATTTACTCGCAAATTTCAAACATAAGCTCGGTCTTTAGCCCAATCTTTTTCATATCAATAAGTCTTAAATTTTTAAAATTTAAGCTCATTAGTTCATTTTTACTTTTTACAAATTTATTTGCGATCTCATGCAAAACTCTGCCTCTATACGCTTTTGCGTGATGACTCACTATTTTTTTATTTTTTACAAAACAAAAAGTTATGTATTCTTTTTTTATAGTGTAAAATTTTTCATAAAACTTAGCTCTAAGGTCTAAAATCTCATCATTTTGCAAAAAATCATTAACCGCTTTACTAAAATTTTTTTCATAAAATTTTGAAATTTCAAAGCCACCTAGCTTTTCACCTTGCTTTAGTTTGTATTCTGGTATCTCATCTTTTGCTAAGATAGGCCCAAATAAATTTGAAAATATTAAAACATTATTATCTATATATTTTTGTACCTCATTGTCTAAACCACGATAGTTTAGATGCTTATAAGCCACACCATCATACCTTAAAATAGCTTTTATGCTGCCTTTTTGAGATAGACTTTCTCGCAACTGCTTGCTCTCTTCAAGCTCTTTTAGTCCAAAAAGCTTTTTTATCTCGTCTAAATTTGCGTTTTTTAAAAACTCATCGTATTTGTTTAAAATTTCAACTCTTTTGTCAAAAAGTTCTGGAAATATCAAATCCTTACCATTAAATTTATTATTTGTATTTAGAGAAATTTTACTTTCGCTTGGAGAAAAGAGAATTTTTAATGCCATTTTTCTTACCTATTTTATATATAAATTTTTGTTGGATTATACAATAAACTTTTTGTGCTAAAAAAAATCAAATTTTTACCGATATAAAAACAAGCGGAATCATTTTTGCTTAGAGTGAATAAAAATTTAGGAAAAAATTATGAGAATAACAAACCAACTACGTTTTAGTCAGACTTTGCATGACTACCAAAAAAATATGACTGGTGTAAATAAAAGCTACAAGCAGCTCTCAAATGGTTTGAAAATTCAAGATCCATACGATGGTGCTGCGACTTATAATGATGCAATGAGGCTTGATTATGAAGCGACTACTCTCACTCAAGTAGTTGATGCCACTGGTAAATCTGTAAATTTCTCAAAAAATACAGATAATGCATTACAAGAGTTTGAAAAACAGCTTGAAAATTTTAAGACAAAAGTAGTCCAAGCAGCTAGCAGCGTGCATAGTAAGACATCGCTAGAGGCTTTGGCAAATGATCTTCAAGGCATAAAAAATCACCTTGTGAATATTGCAAACACTTCGGTTAATGGGCAGTTTTTGTTTTCTGGAAGCGCTGTTGATACAAAGCCAATAGATGGTGCAGGAAAGTATCAAGGCAACCGTGATTATATGAAAACATCAGCCGGTGCTCAGGTTGAGCTTCCTTACAATATCCCAGGATATGATCTATTTTTAGGAAAAGACGGTGATTACAGTAAAATTTTGACCACAAATGTTCGTTTAGCTGATCAAACTAGAACCGACATCTCTTATGCGCCAAAATTTCTAAACGATAACAGCAAGATAAAAAATATGATCGGACTAAATTACGCTAGTGATTCAGTGGTTAGAAGTGATGGCTCTTACAATGGCACAATAAATCCGGATTATGATTTTTTAGATAATTCAAATGTAAATTTTCCGGACACGTATTTTTTTATGCAAGGCAAAAAGCCAGACGGTACGACATTTACTAGCAAATTTAAGATGAGTGCAAATACAACAATGGCTGGGCTTATGGAAAAAATCGGCATGGAATTTGGCAATACAAAAACAACAAAGGTTGTTGATGTAAGCATAAATAATGATGGACAATTTAATATAAAAGATCTTACTAAAGGTAATCAAACTATTGACTTTCATATGGTTGCAGCCACATCAGTAGCACCAAATCGCGGTGCAATCGCTCAAAACAACGCACTTGATGCGGTAAATTCTCTTGAAGATCTTGAGACTATGGCAAATCGCGTTCCAAAAACAGTTCACATTACAGAATTTGTAAAAAGTAAATATCTTGACAAGGATGGAAATGCGACAAATGCATTTGACTATGATAAGGTTAGATTTGAAAGAAAGGATAATGAACTAATCGCAAATTTACCTCAAGTAGCTAGAAGAACGGGCGAATATGCAACAGATCAGACAAAGCTAAGCGAAGTCTCTGGTACAAAAGAGAGCTACGATAGAAATTTATATCCAAAAGATGTCGATGCTAGAAAGAGAGAGCTTTTTAATATCGACAACCAAGAGATAAAATTACAAGTAAAGTCAATCACCGGTACAAAATATGACATAAAGGTAAAAATGGGCACAGCAGGGGGTACAAATACTCCAGTGCAATTTGAAATAACATCTACACCACCAGGTGGCACACCTTCTGCACCTAGGACTTTAACAGTTTATAACTCAGATGAGTTTGGAAGTTACAGAACTTATGCTAGCGATTTTACTTATAGGCAGCTCATGGATATAGTTGCTATGGCAGCAAGTGATAATATCCCAAATCCTCCACATGCAGAAAACGCAAATTTTGATACAGATATTGAAAAAGTAAAAAGAGATCAAAACTATAATGCATATAAAGAAGCTCTATCAAAAACTAAAGGTGCAGTAGAGACAACTTTAGATGATCGTGGCAGAATGATTTTAACCGACAAGACAAAATCAGTAACAAACATAGAAGTAACTATGTATGATTCAAAAAATAGCGATAAATTTGATGGAGATAGCACCGGCAGAGATACAGCCGGTAATGCTGGACACGCTCAAGGAAAAGGCTCTGTTTTTAGCTTTAATGAAAATAATGCTTTAACTATTGATGAGCCAAGCACGAGCGTTTTTCAAGACCTTGATAATATGATCGAAGCTGTTAGAAAGGGATATTATAGAGCTGATGCAAATAGTAATGACCCACGAAATACCGGCATGCAAGGTGCATTACAAAGGCTTGATCATTTAATAGATCATGCAAATAAAGAGCTTACAAAGATCGGCTCTCAATCAAGACTTTTAACAGCTACAAAAGAGCGAGCCGAAGTAATGAAAGTGAATGTGCAAACTGTTAAAAATGATGTAATTGATGCAGACTATGCGGAGTCATATCTGAAATTTACGCAGCTTTCACTATCTTATCAAGCAACTCTACAAGCAAGCGCAAAGATAAATCAACTAAGCTTACTAAATTATTTAAATTAAAATTTAAATCAGCAGGCCACCTAGCTTGCTGATTTTTTAAAATTAAACTCAAGCGTGCTATAATAAGCCTTTTTTATAAAGGATCTAAAATTTTACGACATATCTTATTTACAATTTTTGTTTGCATTTTTATATATTTTGGTATCGCCACAGCTGCTCCAACTGCTGATTTTGTTGGCTCACTTGGACAAAGCCTTGGTATTTTAAATATCAAATATTTTGGACTTATTGCGTATGTTTATCCATTTTTATTGATCATTTTGGGCTATTTTGTCTATAAAAATTTTAAAAAATTTGACTTTGATTTTGCTCAGTTTTTGATAGGAATTTTTCTCTTTTTTGTAGCTTTTTTGATGTTTCAAGCCTTGAGCACTTCTAGCATAAATGGCGGTATAATTGGAAATTTCATAGTTAGTGCCTTAAAAGAGGTGATCGGCTCTATCGGCACTGCGGTTGCTATACTTATGATGTTTATTATTTCACTTGGGCTTGCTTTTAGAGAAAATTTTATCATTGTTTTAAGAAAGGCTTTTGTCGATAGAGAGCCAAAAAGCTACGAGGCGAGTAAAAATTTAAAAGATATAAAACCAAAACAAATCCCAAAGATAGAACGCAAAAGACAAAAGAATAATGATATAAAAGAAGAAGAGCTTATCGAAGCTCAGGTACTAAATGATGATGAGCAGAATTTAGATGAAGAGCTAGAGCCTGAGCTAGAAAAAGAGAGCAGGGCCTCAACTATAAACGGAGTTGAAATTTTAAACGAAGTGGCTGAAAACAAGAAGTTGCTTGATCAAATAGAGCGAGGAAATGTGGAAAAGCCAAAGAATTTTGTCTTGCCACCGCTTAAATTTTTAAACGATCCGCCAAAACGCTCGCATAGTGTCAATGAAACGGAAATCGATCAGCAAATTTCTAATTTGCTTGATAAACTCCGTAAGTTTAAAATAGACGGCGATGTGGTTAGAACTTATACTGGGCCTATCGTCACGACATTTGAGTTTCGTCCAGCCCCACATATCAAGGTAAGTAAAATTTTAACGCTTCAAGATGACCTAGCGATGGCACTAAAGGCTCAAACTATCCGTCTCCAAGCGCCGATCCCCGGCAAAGATGTCGTAGGCATCGAGGTGCCAAATCAAAATTTAGAAACTATATATCTAAAAGAAATTTTAGAGAGCGAAGTCTTTAAAAACGCAAGTAGCCCACTAACTATGGCACTTGGCAAAGATATCGTTGGTGCTCCTTTTGTGACTGATCTTAAAAAGCTACCTCATTTGCTAATCGCTGGAACTACAGGATCAGGCAAGAGTGTGGGTATAAATGCGATGCTTTTAAGCCTGCTTTATAGAAATAGCCCACAAACTTTGCGTCTAATGATGATAGATCCAAAAATGCTTGAATTTAGCATATATAACGATATTCCGCACCTTTTGACACCGGTCATTACAGAGGCTAAAAAAGCGATCACTGCACTTGCCAATATGGTCGCTGAAATGGAGCGAAGATATAAGATAATGAGCCAAACTCGTACGAAAAATATAGAGAGCTACAATGAAAAGATGAAAGAGGAGGGCGGTGAGCAGTTTCCATACATCGTTGTGATCATCGACGAGCTTGCTGACCTTATGATGACTAGTGGCAAGGATGTAGAGCTTTATATCGGCCGCCTAGCACAGATGGCAAGGGCTAGCGGCATACACTTGATAGTGGCAACCCAGCGCCCAAGTGTTGATGTCGTGACTGGCCTTATAAAGGCAAATTTACCAAGTAGGATAAGCTATAGGGTAGGGCAGAGAATCGATAGTAAGGTCATCTTGGATCAAATGGGAGCTGAGAGCTTGCTCGGACGCGGAGATATGCTGTTTACGCCTCCTGGAAGTCCTGGTGTGATAAGACTGCATGCGCCTTTTGCGAGCGAAAAAGAGATAGAGACAATCGTAAATTTCTTAAAAGAGCAACAAGATGTAGTTTATGATGAGAAATTTTTAATAGAAGAAGGCACAAGCGGAAGTGTGGCCGCTGGTACTCTAGGAGAAGATGAGCTTGACGAGCTTTACGAAGAGGCCAAAGAGATCATTTTAAGTGAGCAAAAAACGTCGATCAGTTATCTGCAAAGACGTTTAAAAATAGGTTATAACAAAGCTGCAAATATAATCGAACAAATGGAAAGAATGGGTGTTTTAAGTCCAGTGAATGCAAAAGGACAAAGAGAAATTTTATAGCTAAAGTCATAAATTGCTTTAATTTTAGAATTTTAATTTTTATTAAAATTCTAAAAAGTCTTGACAAAGCACATTAAAATCTATATAATTACAATTCTTAAAAACATTGGGGTATCGCCAAGCGGTAAGGCAACTGGTTTTGGTCCAGTCATCCAGAGGTTCGAATCCTCTTACCCCATCCACTTTTAAATCCAAAATAATCCTTGTCGCGGAGTAGAGCAGTGGTAGCTCGTCGGGCTCATAACCCGAAGGTCGGCGGTTCAAATCCGTCCTCCGCAACCAAATGCCCATTACTTTTACCACCTAAAAACTAAACGCCAACCCCTATGCCATCGCGTATATCCTCTACATTAAGATGGACATAGTGCAAGCTACTCTTAATATCCTTATGACCCATAAATCTCATTAATTTATGAGCATTAAATCCTTTCAAACTCACTAACCTAGAAGCCACTGTATGGCGTAATACATATAGTCCGTGAGTATTGTTTTCTCCCTTGTATCCTAGATGGTTTCTTACAGCCCATCACATACGATTTGCTGTATCGTGGTTTAGATGAGTTATGGGGCACTTATCTAGTGGCAAATCTTTGCAGTTATCATAAGCCCCTTGAGATACCCAGTAGTAAGCCATACGAAGCACTTGGTCGTCTTTTGTTTCAGTAAAGAGAGTTTGCGTGCCTCTATTTTACTTACGCTATCAGCTATCTCTAAGCGTTGCTTTATGGCTTTAAAGACTAGAATGGTTTTATTTTAATATGTAAAAAGAAAGATTAGTAAAAATAGGTTTCATAACTTTTAAATATAAAAAGAGAAATTCCCATCTGCTATATGTTTTATGGATTATTAGTATAAATTTAAAAATACAGGAGGGGCGAATGCCCCTAATTATTATTTTAAAGTTTGGATGTATTCAGCTACTGCTTTTGCATCTTCGTCGCTCATTGGAGTAGCGATTGGTTTCATCATAGCGCCAAGACCAAATTTATTTGCTCCTGTTTTATAACCCTTTAGTGCCTCTTCGATAGCTGCTGCATCAAGAGATGTTAAAGCTGGAACTTTATTATTGAACATTTTTTCAGCTTTCGCACCATGACAGGCGATGCATTTTTTGTAGATAGCAGCACCATCTGCAGCAAAGGCAGCAGTTGAAAGTAGAGCCGCAACGCTAGAAACAATTAGTAATTTTTTCATTTTTCATCCTTTGTAAAAAAGTTTATGCATTATAGTACAAAAAGGTAAATTCGCAAGAAGCTAGTTAAAATATTTTGGCTATAATCACCAAATGAATAAAAATGAGCCTATTAAAGCACTTTTTCTGGATCGAGACGGCGTAATAAACGAAGATGCTGGATATGTTTGCGAGATCAAAGACTTTAAATTTATCGATGGCATTTTTGACGCATTGAGAGAATTTAGCGATGCTGGCTATAAGCTCTTTGTCGTGACAAATCAATCAGGTATCGGAAGAGGCTACTACACGCAGGAGCAGTTTGACGCTCTAACTAAATTTATGCTTGAAATTTTCAAAAAAGAGCAAATTTTTATCACCAAAGTCTACTTTTGCCCACACGCTCCAGAGGCGGATTGCGCTTGTAGAAAACCAAATCCAAAAATGATACTTGATGCTTGCAAAGAGTTTAACATAGACCTTGAAAACTCGCTCATGATAGGCGATAAGCCAAGTGACATCGAGGCTGGCAAAAGGGCAGGTGTTGGTAGAAATTTCTTGCTTGATAGCATAAATTTTAAAGATGTAAGAGATGTTTTAAATAAGCTAAAAAAGGAAAAATCACTATGAATTTAAATGGAAAAAAGATAGTTATAACTGGAGGCGCTGGCTTTATTGGCTCAGCCTTAGCGCATTATTTTGATGAAAATTACAAAGATGCTCACGTGCTTGTCGTGGATAAATTTAGAAACGATGAGACATTTAGCAATGGCAACCTAAAAAGCTTTGGCCATTTTAAAAATTTACTTGGCTTTAAGGGTGAAATTTACGCTGGAGACATCAACGATCCTAGTACGCTTGAAAAGATAAAGAGCTTTCGTCCAGACGTTATCTACCATGAGGCAGCGATTTCTGACACGACCGTAAAAGAGCAAGACGAGCTAATAAAAACAAATGTAAACGCATTTGTAAATTTGCTTGATATCTGCGAGAGTTTGGGCGCAAAGATGATCTATGCAAGCTCTGGAGCGACTTACGGCAACGCAAAGAGCCCACAAACCGTCGGCGAGTGCGAAGCGCCAAATAATGTCTATGGCTTTAGCAAACTAAGCATGGATAATATCAATAAAATTTACGCAAAGCGTGGCGTGAGCGTTGTTGGGCTGAGGTATTTTAATGTCTTTGGTAAAGGCGAGTTTTTCAAAAATAAAACCGCCTCGATGGTGCTGCAGTTTGGTCTGCAAATTTTAGCTGGCAAGACCCCAAGGCTCTTTGAGGGTAGCGACCAGATCAAGCGTGACTTTGTCTATATAAAAGATATCATTGAGGCAAACATAAAAGCACTTGACGCGCCAAGTGGCGTCTATAACGCAGCTACTGGCAAGGCAAGAAGCTTTCAAGATATCGCCGACATCTTGCAGCGTGAGATCGGCGTAAATTTAGGCAATGAATACATAAAAAACCCATTTATCGGCTCATATCAGTTTCACACTGAGGCCGACGTAGCTCCAGCTCGCGAGGCATTTGGTTTTAGCGCGACTTGGAGCTTGGAAGAGGCAATAAAAGACTACTTGCCAGAAATAAAGAGAATTTATAAGGAAGAGCTAAATGGCTAAGAGAGTTAAAATTTTAGTCGTCGGCGATCTCATGCTAGATCACTACATCTGGGGCAGTTGTGAGCGCATCTCGCCTGAAGCTCCAGTGCAGGTTGTAAAGATAAATAACGAAACCTACACGCTTGGTGGCGCTGGCAATGTGGTGAGAAATTTGCTTTCCCTTGGTGCAAACGTGAGCGTGGCTAGCGTCTTAGGAGATGATGAGGCTGGCAAAAAGATAAAAGAGAGGCTCGCTGAGCTAAACGTAAAAGATGAGCTCATACTCACCGAAAAAGGACGCGAAAGCTCGATAAAAAGCCGTATTATGGCATCGCACCAGCAAGTTGTCAGGATCGATAAAGAGAGCGTTGTTAAGATAAATTTAGAAGATGAACTCGTCTCAAAAGTAAAAGAAAACCTTGCAAATTTTAAGGCCGTCTTGCTAAGTGACTACGGTAAAGGCGTGCTTAGCGAAAAGGTCTGCCAAGAGATCATAGACGAGTGCGTGAAGCTAAAAATCCCAGTGCTTATCGATCCAAAAGGCAGCGACTACTCAAAGTACAAAAACGCGACCCTTCTAACGCCAAATAAAAAAGAGGCGAGCGAGGCTACAAATTTAAAGATAAAAGACAAGGCCGAGCTTGAAAAGGCGATAAAACAGCTAAAAGACAGGCTAAATTTAACCTATTCGATCATCACGATCTCAGAAGAGGGCATCGCGCTATATGATGACAGACTACACATTTTTGCCGCTAAAGCAAAAGAGGTCTTTGACGTCACTGGTGCTGGAGATACGGTGCTTGCCACACTTGGCTATATGCTGGCAAATGGAGCTGATATAAAAGAGGCGATAAAGATAGCAAACCTCGCAGCAGCCGTCGTCGTGGCGAAGATCGGTAGTGCAACGGCTAGCTTTAGCGAGATCGAACAGCTGCTAAATAGCTCATTTGGGGCAAATTTCGAGCACAAGCTTAAAAGCGTTGAGGAGCTAGAAGAAATTTTGAGCCAAAAGGGCAAGAAAAAGGTCGTTTTTACAAATGGCTGCTTTGATATACTGCACGCTGGACACGTAAAATACCTAGCGCGAGCAAGAGAGCTTGGCGATCTTTTAGTTGTCGGACTAAACTCAGACGCTTCAGTAAAGAGACTAAAAGGCGAGGCAAGACCTATAAACTCACAAGATGATAGAGCATGCGTGCTAAGTGGGCTTGGATTTGTTGATTATGTCGTGATTTTTGATGAGGATACGCCTTTAAATTTGATAACACAGATAAAGCCTGATGTGCTTGTAAAAGGGGCTGATTATAAAGACAAAGAGGTCATTGGTAGCGATATCGTAAAAGAGGTCAGGCTGATTGACTTTGTCGAGGGTAAAAGCACAACAGGGATAATAAAAAGGATAAAAGATGCTAAAAACAATGATAAAAAATGAGCTCGAGGCTCACCAAAAGACCTTTAGTGAGCATGTAAATTTGCTTGATAACTTAGAGCGTGCTTGCCAGATGGTAGCTGATACGCTAAAAAATGGTAAAAAGGTGCTTATATGTGGCAACGGCGGCTCTGCAGCGGACGCTCAGCATTTTGCAGCTGAGCTAACTGGCAGATATAAAAGCGAGCGCCAACCACTTCCTGGCATCGCGCTAACCACTGATACTTCGGCACTTACAGCCATTGGCAACGACTACGGCTTTGACTATGTTTTTTCACGTCAGTTTGAGGCTTTGGCTCAGCCAGGTGACTTGCTCGTGGCGATCTCAACAAGCGGCAACAGCAAAAATGTCCTTGAAGCTATAAAAAGTGCCAAGAAAATGGGCGCGTCAGTGCTTGGACTAAGCGGTAAAGGAGGTGGCGCTATGAATGAAGGATGTGATCTAAATTTAGTTGTTAGCTCAAGCGATACAGCAAGAATTCAAGAGTCGCACATATTTTTTATTCACACGATCTGTCAGGCCGTGGACGAGGCTTTTAGGGGTTAATATGCAAGAAGCGATGGATAAATTTTTAAGTGATCCTAGCGAGAAAAATGAGGTAAATTTGATAGCGGCTTTAAAAAAGGCTAGCTTTTTCGCTCCGGTGCTTTTAAATCAAGCACTCGCAAAGCCTGATGGCGGCGTAGTCTATGAGGAGGAGGGCTCAAATATCAAATTTATCCTACTTGAAGATGAGGGCGAGAAGCTTAGCTATTTTCCAGCATTTACTAGCAAAGAGGCGATGAAGCTTTGGCGAAACGACAGTGAGCAAGAGAGCATTGAGATAGGGCTAAAAGAGTATCTTGCGATGCTAAAAGAGAGCAGCTACGCTGGAGTCGTGGTTGATGCTTTTAGCTATGATTTTATTCTTAAAAAAGAGCAGATAGAAAAAATTTTAGACTAAAATTTTCATCGCACTATTGCCAAAGTCGCTGATTTGCTATTTAGCAAGTTTTTATTAATTTTAAGCTAAAATCAGCCAAGCTAAATTTAAGGAAAAAAATGAAAGACAATCTACTTGAATTAACCCAAGATATCGCATCTGTTGATATCGAAGAGTCTATAAAAACTAGCTATCTTGACTACTCCATGAGCGTCATCGTCGGACGTGCTTTGCCTGACGCTAGAGACGGACTAAAGCCAGTTCATAGAAGAATTTTATACGCTATGGATAACCTCGGCGTTGGCAGCAGAAGTGCCTATATGAAGTCAGCTCGTATCGTCGGTGAAGTCATCGGTAAGTACCACCCACACGGTGATACAGCGGTTTATGACGCACTTGTTCGTATGGCTCAGAAATTTTCTATGCGCTATCCAGTCGTTGATGGACAAGGAAACTTTGGCTCGATTGATGGTGACAGCGCAGCTGCGATGCGTTATACCGAAGCTAGAATGACCATGCTTACTGAAGAGCTTTTAAAAGATATCGACAAAGACACGGTTGATTTTGTGCCAAACTACGATGATAGAGAGGTTGAGCCAGACGTTTTGCCTAGCCGTGTGCCAAATTTATTATTAAACGGCTCAAGTGGTATCGCTGTCGGTATGGCGACAAATATCCCGCCACATAGCCTTGATGAGCTAATAGACGGTCTTTTGCTCCTTCTTGAAAACAAAGAGGCGACACTTGAAGAGGTGATGGAATTTATAAAAGGTCCAGACTTCCCAACAGGTGGTATCATCTTTGGTAAAAAGGGCATCATAGAGGCCTACCGCACAGGTCGTGGCAGGGTCAAACTAAGGGCCAAAACTCACATAGAAAAAAAGCCAAACAAAGATGTGATTGTCATCGACGAGCTGCCATATCAAACAAACAAAGCTAGGCTTATCGAGCAGATCGCTGAGCTTGTCAAAGATAAGCAGATAGAGGGCATTAGCGAGGTTAGAGATGAGTCTGACAAAGACGGCATCCGTGTAGTTATCGAGCTAAAACGCGACGCTATGAGCGACATCGTGCTAAATAATCTCTTTAAATCAACCACGATGGAGAGCACTTTTGGCGTTATTATGCTTGCTATTAATAACAAAGAGCCAAAGGTATTTAACCTTATCGAGCTACTTAAGCTATTTTTAAATCACAGAAAAACAGTTATCATTAGAAGGACGATATTTGAGCTTGAAAAAGCGCGCGCAAGAGCTCACATCTTAGAGGGTCTAAAGATCGCACTTGATAATATCGACGAGGTGATCGAGCTTATTAGAAATAGTGCTGATACAGCCGTTGCTAGAGAAGGCTTGATGAGTAAATTTAACCTCTCAGAGCTTCAAGCAAACGCTATCCTTGATATGCGCCTAAGCAAGCTTACAGGCTTAGAGAGAGAAAAACTAGAGGCTGAGCTAGCCGAACTTATGGCTGAGATCGCAAGACTTGATGAAATTTTAAAAAGTGAGACATTACTTGAAAATTTGATCAAAGAAGAGCTTTTAGAGATCAAAAATAAATTTAAAGTACCAAGAGTGACTGAGATCGTTGATGACTACGATGATATCGACATTGAAGATCTTATACCAAATGAAAATATGGTAGTAACTATAACTCACCGCGGCTACATCAAGCGTGTGCCAAGTAAGCAGTACGAGAAGCAAAAACGCGGCGGCAAGGGCAAAGTAGCGGTCACGACATACGATGATGACTTTATAGAGAGCTTCTTTACCTCAAATACTCACGATACGCTTATGTTTGTGACAGACCGCGGACAGCTATACTGGCTCAAAGTCTATAAGATCCCAGAAGGAAGCCGCACAGCAAAGGGCAAAGCGGTGGTAAATTTGATCCAGTTGCAGCCTGATGAGAAGATAAAAGCGATCATACCAACGACTGACTTTGACGAGAGCAAATCGCTAGCATTCTTTACTAAAAACGGCATCGTAAAACGCACAAATTTAAGTGAGTTTAAAAACATCCGCTCAGTTGGTGTTAGAGCGATCAGTCTTGACGAGAATGACGAGCTTGTAACTGCGCTCATCGCTCAAACATACGATGATATCCCAGTAACTGACCCTGAAAATGAGCTAAGCGTAGAGAGCGAAGTGCTTGAGATAGAAGAGATACAAAATGAGATCGATGAAGATAATGCAAATGCCGAAGAGGACGCAAACTCAGGCGATGAGACAATGCTATTTGTCGTTACTAAAAAGGGTATGTGTCTTAAATTTAAGATCAGCAAAGTTCGCCAAATGGGTAGAACGGCACGCGGCGTAACTGGTATTAAATTTAAAGAGCCAGGCGACGAGGTCGTGGGTGCAGCAGTGATCGAAAGCAATGATCAAGAAATTTTAAGCATATCTCAAAAAGGTATCGGCAAACGCACAACCGCTGATGAGTACCGCTTGACAAACCGCGGTGGCAAAGGCGTCATCTGCATGAAGCTAACAAGCAGAACAGGTGATCTTGTGGGCGTTGTGATGGTTGATGAAGAGCAAGATCTTATGGCTCTAACATCAAGTGGCAAGATGATCAGAGTTGATATGCAAAGTATCCGCAAAGCAGGACGTAACACAAGTGGTGTGATCGTCGTAAATGTAGATGGCGATGATGTCGTAAGTATCGCAAGATGCCCTAAGGCTGAAGACGGCGAGGACGAGGATGAAGCACCAAGCGAAGATATGGGGCTTTTGGAATAAATTTTGCTATTAAATTTTAAATATAAAGCATAAAAAAGGTTGTTTATGAAGGTTAAAATTTTATCTTTTGCTTTGATGGTTGCTATTTTTGGCGGTTGCTCATTTAACGGCTTTATGGGCGAGCCAACTAGCACATCAAACCGCAACGTAGTCATCCAAAAGGTCGATAAAGACGATCTTAGAGAGGTGATGAAAAAAGAGAAGATGATATATGATAGCGCTCCAAGAGAGACCACTTTCAGAGCCACAGGCGAGGGTATAGCTCCGCTAAATTCGCTCTCCTACGCTCAGTCGGTTACTCTTGCAAAAAGAGCGGCGATGGCTGATGCTTATTCGCAGCTTGCTGGTAAGCTTTATGGCGTAAAGATCAACGCTGAAGACACCGTAAGAGACGCGATGCTAAACGACTCATCTATCACTTCAAAGGTTCAAGGCCTTGTTAAAAATGCAAGAATTGTAAGTGAAAATTTCAAAGATGGGCTTTATAAAGTAAATATGGAGCTTAAGATAGACGAAGATAAGTGGCGAGAAGTCTTTTCTTACTAACGATACTTTTAAATTTTGCCTTTTGCTTGGAGGAGTTTATCTTTTGGGCGAAGGTTAATACAAAAAACCAAATCATCGCTCACGAAGAAATTTCTTTTTCACGAGCGATGACTCTCACACCAAATCCAAAACCAAAATTTCTTTGCCAGATAGATGCTTTTAGAGATGAAAACACTACAACTATTGATTTTTTAAATTTGCATAAAGATGAAATTTTTGACTGCTTTGTTTTAAAAAAAGTGATGATAAAAAACGAATTTAAAAGAAAAAATAATGACATATCACACACTTCAAATTTGAAAATTTTGCCAGTTAGGTTTATGGTGGAATTTAAGCCAAAATCCGCTATCATCGGCACACTTCAATAAAAAAGAGATCAAATGAATATCGTCATAGTAGAAGATGACATCAATATGCGAAAGTCACTTGAAATCGCACTTGGTGAGTATGAAGAGCTAAATATCAAAAGTTATAAAACCGCAGTTGAAGCCCTAAAAAAACTAAGCGACGATACTGATCTAATCATTACCGATATAAACATGCCAAAGATGGACGGACTCGAGTTTATTAAAGAGCTAAATGGCAAATTCGACGTCATCATAATGACAGGAAATGCGACGCTTAATAAGGCGATCGAAAGCGTTAGGCTTGGCGTAAAGGACTTTTTAACCAAGCCGTTTGACGTCTCAACGCTTTACGAGGCGATAAAAAGGGTCGAGCTTCTTAAACAAAAGACTCTAAAAATTTCAAAAAATACTGAGACAAAAAGCGAAACTACAGGGTTTTTAGCTACCTCAAAGGCACTTGAAACTACGCTCAATATCGCGCTAAAAGCGGCAAGAACAGATGCTTCAGTCATGCTTAGTGGCGAAAGTGGCGTTGGCAAGGAGGTCTTTGCTAAATTTATCCACGCAAACTCGCCAAGAAAAGACGCTGCATTTATAGCTCTAAACATGGCGGCGATCCCTGAAAATTTGATAGAAAGCGAGCTTTTTGGCTTTGAAAAGGGTGCTTTTACAGATGCATCGACTACCAAAAAAGGACAGTTTGAACTAGCAAATGGTGGAACTTTATTTTTAGATGAAATTGGCGAGATGCCTATAAATTTGCAACCAAAACTACTTCGTGTGCTTCAAGAGCGTGAGATTACTAGGCTTGGTGCTACAAAGAGCGAAAAAATCGACGTTCGCATCATTTGCGCCACAAATGCAAATTTAGAGCTTGCGATGGGGGAGGGCAGATTTAGAGAGGATCTTTTCTACCGCCTAAACACGATCCCGCTTTTCATCCCGCCACTTCGTGAGCGAAAAGATGAAATTTTACCTATCGCGCAGGATGTTTTGGAAAAATGCTGCAAGGAGTATGGCTTTGAGGCTAAAAATTTCTCAAAAGCAGCCAAAGAGGAGCTTTTGGACTACGACTACCCAGGCAACATAAGAGAGCTCATTTCAGTCGTGCAGCGTGCAGCGATACTAAGCGAGGGCGATGAAATTTTGCCAAATGATCTATTTTTACAAGCTAGAAGCAAAAAATAGCCATAAATTTAAGTAAAATTACGAAAATTAAAAAAGATAAGGAGAGTAGATGAGAAAATTTAACGTAGCGGTCATTGGTGCTACTGGAGCGGTCGGTGAAGAGCTTTTTAGAGTGATGGAAGAGGTTGAGTTTCCAGTTGGAGAGCTTTTGCCGCTTGCTAGCGCAAAAAGTGCTGGTAGTGAGATCGAATTTAATGGCAAATATTACAAAGTAAAAGAGCTAACCGAAAAGGTTTTTAGTGAGCACGAGATCGATATAGCATTTTTTAGTGCGGGCGGTTCAGTCTCAGAAAAATTTGCCAAATTTGCAGCTGATAGTGGCGCAGTAGTCATCGATAACACCAGCCATTTTAGGATGGATAAAGATATCCCTCTTGTTGTGCCAGAGTGTAATCCAAGCGACATCGCTATGTGGAAAAACCGCGGCATCATCGCAAATCCAAACTGCTCGACTATCCAAATGGTGCAAATTTTAAAACCACTAAACGACGCTTTTAGTATCAATAGAGTCGATGTTTCTACATACCAAGCAGCAAGCGGTGCTGGCAAAGAGGGCATGGAAGAGCTTGTTGTTCAGATGCAAAAATTCTTTGAGTTTAAGCTTGATGAGTGCGAGCCAAAGGTATTTGCGCACCGCCTAGCGCTAAATGTGATCCCACACATTGATGTCTTTTTGGACAATGACTACACAAAAGAAGAGATGAAAATGGTCAATGAAACGCAAAAAATTCTTCACAAAGATATAGAAGTTAGCGCTACCTGTGTGCGTGTGCCAGTGCTTAGAAGCCACTCTGAGGCGATTACTATCCACTTTGACAAAGATGTAAGTGCAGATGCAGCAAGAGAAATTTTAAGCAAAGCTCCAAGCGTCGTTGTAGTCGATAATCCAGCAAATAAAGAGTATCCGATGCCTATCATTTCAAGCGATACAAATGAGACTTATGTTGGTAGGATCAGAGTTGATAATTACAGACCTAATGTGCTTCATCTTTGGTGCAGTGCTGATCAGATCCGCGTAGGGGCTGCGACAAATGCCGTCAGGATCGCACAAAAGTGGATTGCAATGCAAGAGTAAATAAAAAGGATTTTTATTGCGTAAGATATTTGAAAAAATTTTGCTTGCAAGCAACAGCTTTACACTTTTTCCAGTAGTTTTTGGACTTTTAGGTGCGATCGTACTTTTTGTTATCGCAAGTTACGACGTCGGCAAAGTACTTCTAGAGGTTTATAAATATTTCTTTGCCGCAGATTTTCATGTTGAAAATTTCCACTCAGAAGTCGTTGGCGAGATCGTTGGAGCGATCGATCTATACTTGATGGCACTTGTTCTTTATATATTTAGCTTCGGAATTTACGAGCTTTTCATCTCAGAGATCACACAGTTAAAGCAGTCAAAGCAGAGCAAGGTGCTTGAGGTACATTCGCTTGATGAGCTAAAAGACAAGCTTGGCAAAGTGATCGTCATGGTTTTAATCGTAAATTTCTTCCAAAGGGTGCTTCACGCAAACTTCACAACTCCGCTTGAGATGGCCTATCTTGCGGCTTCTATCCTTGCACTTTGTCTAGGACTTTACTTCCTTCACAAGGGAGATCACTAAAATTTTAAGCGTTTTTACGCTTAAAATTTCTCCTACATCTTTTCTTTAGTTATTTTTGGATAATATCCATTTAAAAATTTAAAGGAAAATTTATGATTTTTATAGATGCTTGTTTAAAAAAACCAACGCCATACACGCCCGTTTGGATGATGCGTCAAGCTGGTAGATATTTACCAGAATATATGGCTGTAAGAGCCAAGGCGGGGGATTTTTTATCACTTTGTAAAGATTATAAAAAAGCTAGTGAGGTTACGCTTCAGCCAGTCGATATTCTCGGCGTTGATGCGGCCATTTTGTTTAGCGACATCCTTGTAGTGCCGCTTGAAATGGGCATGGATCTACGTTTTGAAAAAGGTGAGGGGCCAGTTTTTACAGAGCCGTTGTGTGATAAAGCCGCACTTGACGCACTTAGCATAGAAAAGTCTGTCAAAAATTTAGCATACGTCTACGATACGATCAAGCTCACAAGAGAAAATTTAGCTAAAGATAAGGCACTAATTGGATTTTGCGGTGCCCCATGGACGATAGCTACATATATGATCGAGGGTGGCGGCAGCAAAAACTATGCTGTTTGCAAAAAAATGCTTTATCAAAATCCAGAATTTTTGCATCAAATTTTAGAAAAAGTGACGCAAGCACTCATCCTTTACGTCAAAGAGCAGATAAAGGCTGGTGTAGATGCGGTGCAAATTTTTGATAGCTGGGCGGCTGCACTTGAGGAGCGGGCTTATTTTGAGTTTGGATTTAGCTATATAAATAAAATAGTTGATAGCGTAAAAGCTGAGTTTCCAGAAATTCCAGTTATCGTTTTTCCAAAGGGGATAAGTGGCTATTTGGATAAAATTTCAGGAAATTTTGATGTTTTTGGCGTTGACTGGAGCACTCCAATTGAACTAGCCAAAGCAAAACTAAGTCCAAAATACGTCCTTCAAGGTAATATGGAGCCAACTAGACTTTATAGCAAAAAAGCGATAGATGAAGGCATTGATAAAATTTTAGATACAATGAAAGGTGCTCCACATATCTTTAATCTAGGTCACGGAATCTTACCAGATGTGCCAGTTGAAAATGCAAAATATTTCATAAAACAGGTTCAGACAAAAAGTGCAAGGTAATAAGCCTTGCATCGTCTTTGGTCCGATAAATTCACGCCGTTTTGGCATGAGTCTTGGCATAGATCTAAGCCCTAAGCAAAAATCATGTAATTTTGACTGTGTTTATTGTGAGCTAAGTGGCGCAAAAACAGTCAGCGCGATACAAGATCCGCCAAGTGTTGAAGAAATTTTAGTGGCTCTAAAAGATGCTTTGCGTACTCATCAAAACATCGATGTTATAACACTTACGGCAAATGGAGAGCCAACTCTTCACCCATACTTACAAGAGCTAATTAACGAGATAAATAACCTAAAAGGCAGTTCAAAAACACTTATTTTGAGTAATGGTTCAGGTGTGTGTGATCCAAAAATTTGTGAGGCTTTAAAAGGGCTTGATATAGTTAAATTTAGCCTTGATAGTGCAGTGCAAAGCACTTTTAAAAAGATAGACCGCAGCAAAGGCGGTATAGAAACTAGCGAGCTTATAAAAGCAATGGCTAAATTTCGCAAGGAATTTGCTGGCGAGCTTGTGCTTGAAATTTTAGTTGTGGCTGGCTTTAATGATAAAAAAAATGAGTTTGAAGCACTTAATGTGGCGATAAATGAGATAGCTCCACACCGAGTAGATATTGGCACGGTAGATCGCCCGCCAGCTTATAATGTAAAAGGCGTAGATGCTAAAAAACTAGAGGAGTTGGCCGAGCAGATAAGTGGTGTGCCGGTTAATATCGTCAAAGCTCACAAGATAGAGCAAAAATATAACTTTAGTGAGGATGAAATTTTGGAAATGCTGAGACGTCGTCCGCAAACTATCGCAAATGTTGAAGAGAATTTTTCTGACTCTTCAAAGCAAACTCTAGCAAAATTTTTACAAGATGATGTGGTTTATTTATCCGATGTTGCTGGGGTAAAATTTTATAAATTAAGAGCATAAATGAAAAGAATCCTTACAATACAAGATATCTCGTGCATTGGCAAATGTTCGCTTACTGTCGCACTTCCGATAATTAGCGCTCAAGGCATTGAGGCGTGCATATTGCCTACTGCGTTACTTTCGACCCATACTGGCTTTAAAAATTTCACATTTCGTGATCTGACTGATGAATTTGACGCTATAACGCAGGTTTGGCACAAAGAAAATATCGCATTTGATGGAATTTATACTGGATTTTTAGGCAGCTTTAGCCAGCTTGAGCTGATAGAGAAAATTTTTAATGAGTTTAATGACTCTGCTCCACTAATACTTGTAGATCCTTGCATGGGCGACAATGGCAAGCTCTATCACGGATTTGATGAAAAATTTGTTATGAAAATGCGTGAGCTTTGCACAAAGGCTCACGTCATCACACCAAACATAACAGAAGCAAGCTTTATGTGCGGGATACCGTTTTTTGGCAGTGACTATACGCAAGATTATATTTTAGAGTTGCTTGAAGGCTTAGCTAGCTTTGGAGCTAGAAAGATTGTGCTAAAGGGCATTAGATACAAGCAAAATGAATGTGGCATCATAGCTTACGACGCAAATACAAAAGAGAAAGTAGAGTATTTTCACGAGTTTTTGCCATTTCACACGAGTGGAACCGGAGATATATTTGCTTCTGTGCTTTTTGGCTCACTCATAAATGGCGAAAGCATGCAAAATGCCATCAAAAAGGCAGCAAACTTTGTGCTTAGTAGCATTAAAATCACGCTAAAAGATAAGAGTCGTGCATGGTATGGTGTGCAGTTTGAAAAGGTGCTTGGCACTCTTACAAAATAGGCGGACAAACTACTTATTTAAAATTTTTAATAACACAACGATATGGCAAAGATTTATATCTTTGCTAGCTGTTAGAAGTACTATATCGCCATGCTCTTTTTCTAGTTTTTTTAGCATTTTAAAGCAAGATTGCGCTTTTTCATTATCAAGCTCGAGCTCAAATTTCTCACAAAACTCATCAAATCTAGCTTCTCTATCTTCATGAAACCACTCTCTTAAAGTAGTGCTTGGTGTGATATCTTTTAACCAAAGGAAATTTGAAAATATCTCTTTTCTTATGCCTCTTGGATAGAGTCTATCAACAAAAGCCGCCTTCATATCCAAACTATCATCTTTGATAAAATCATAAATTCTATAAGCTTTAAACATGTTTGTAATTGTAATGCTGTAAGGTTAATGAATAAATTTTTTAGATTAACTTATAATTTTTTAAAATTTACCTTGCGTTTTTTTTTTTTTTTTGAAATAGAATAATGCCAAAATTTATTTAAGGAGGTTAAATGAAAATTTCAAATTTGATAGTTTTTTGCACTATCTTATTTTTTTTTCTGGTTGTGTAGCGCCACAATTTACGCCAAAGCCATTATTGCCAGATTCAAAAGGTATAGCAATGGTAAATTCTACACCTTATAACTGTAAAGTTTTAGGCGAAGCAGAGGGAAGTGACGAGGCAAATGGCAGAATGAATCCAACTATTGAAGGGCTTAGACAAGGCGCAATGAATGATCTAAAAAATGAGGCAATTGAGATCGTTGGGCTTCACAAGAGAGTCGTACTTTATATTGTAAATGAATCACCGCTTTGCTACTATGGACAAAATCTTGATATTTGCCCTAGAGGCAGTCAGTTTGCGGCATCTTATAGAATAAAAGCACAAATTTTTGACTGTGGCGATAAAAACTAATTTTAGAGCTAGAAATAGCTCTAAAGCAAAGATGAAAATAAAACCTCACAAAATAATAAATTTAAATTAAAGCTCGTTTCGATAAAATCCCAATATAAAAATCACTAAAAGGGTTATCATTATGAGAGGCTATAAAATTTTCTCAGGAACGGCTAATATTGAGCTTTCAAAGAAAATTTCGCAATATCTTTCACTTCCTCTTAGCGAGGCAAGTATAAAAAGATTTAGCGATGGAGAGATCAGTGTGCAAATCGGCGAGAGCGTGCGCGGAAAAGATGTTTTTGTCATTCAGCCAACATGTGCACCGACAAATACAAATTTAATGGAGCTGCTTATCTTGACTGATGCTTTAAGACGTAGCAGTGCAAGCTCAATAACAGCGATTGTGCCGTATTTTGGCTACGCTAGACAAGATAGAAAAGCAGCCCCTAGAGTACCGATCACTGCAAAGCTAGTGGCAAACATGATGCAAACAGCAGGTATCGATAGAGTCGTCACTATGGATCTTCACGCAGGGCAAATTCAAGGATTTTTTGATATTCCGGTTGATAACCTTTATGGAAGCATCATTTTTAATGACTACGTAAGAGCTAAAAATTTACCAAATCCAATCGTTGCAAGCCCTGATGTAGGCGGCGTGGCTCGTGCTAGAGCTTTGGCTAAAAATCTAAATCTTGACATGGTTATTGTAGATAAGCGCCGCGAAAAAGCAAACGAGAGCGAAGTGATGAATATAATCGGCGACGTAAACGGCAAAGACGTGATCTTGGTTGATGATATGATCGATACGGCTGGCACGATCGTAAAAGCAGCTGAAATTTTTAAAGAGCGTGGCGCAACTAGCGTTATGGCGTTTTGCACGCATCCAGTCCTTAGTGGGCCAGCTTACGATAGGCTAAGACTAGGCTTTTTAGATGAGCTAGTGGTAACAGATACTATACCTTTAGCAGAGGAGCTACCTTGTATAAAAGTGCTAAGTGCAGCTTCTTTATTTGGCGAAGTGATACGCCGTGTATATCACAATGAAAGCGTAAATAGCCTATTTTAATTAATCTTGGCTTTTGTTTTGAGTGTTTCAGGCAAAAGCCAAATCTTTCAATACTTATTAGAATTTAATTTTGATAAATCAAAATTTATAGCAAAAAGATAGCCTCTATTTATAGCTGGAATTTTTAAAATTCTAGCCTTCTCTTTAAAAATTTTTGGCATTATGGCTTTGCAAAATGGAGTTACTAGAAGGTAAGCATCTGCGTATCCGACAGCGATCTTGCCACTTAGCACCACGCTTGTTTGCTTTGCTAAATTTGCACTTAGCTCATCTTTTTGAGCTTTGCTTAGAAGCACGTTTAGCTCTTTTGCCGCCATATCAACGCCTCGTATCGCATTACTATCATTTTTTATGATAAAAATTTTATCACTTATTTTTGTAATATTTGGCATTAAAATTTGTCTATCAGCTTCTAAAAACTCAAAGCTCTTTTGCACGCCACTAAAATATCTATCCAAAAATGGCTCACTAAAATTTAGCCTTATGAAGCTTCTTTTAAACTCGCCTTTTAAATTTGTATCATCGATAAAATAGTGTAAATTTCTCTTGTCAAGATAGCTTTGAAGCTCTTTTTTGCGTAAATTTAAAAGTGGCCTAACTAACCAAAAGTGCTTTCTCTTTTCAAGCTCGCTTATGCCAAAGAGCTCTTTTAGCCCAGCACCCTTACTAAGCTGCATCAAAAACCACTCAAATTTATCGTCAAATTGATGAGCTAAGATCAAATTTTCATAGCCAAATTTTTGACAAATTTCTCCAAAAAACTCATATCTTGCATCACGCGCATTTTTTTCAAAATTTGACTCATCTAAAAAAACGCTTTTGGTATAAATTTTTTTACCAAATTTATCTGCGAGCTCTTTTGCGCTTTCTATCTCACTTTTACTTTGCTCTCGAACATTGTAATCAACCATCGCTAGATCAAATTTGATCCCAGCCTCTTCTAAAATGTAAAAAAGTGCAGTGCTGTCTATACCGTGCGAGAAGGCTAGTAGGTTTGCACGTGAGTTTAACTTTTCTTGCACATTTTGGCTTATCATTTTGCTTTTTTGATGATTTTAGCGATTAGTTTTTGATCGACCACATCGCTTACTTCGCAAAGATAGAGCGAGCCTATCTCAAGCTCTTTGACATCGCTTTCATTGATCAATATCTCGCCATCTATATCTTTGTCCCAGATATCTTTTTTGGCTGCGTAAAACATCTCACCCTCGCTACTTTCGCCCTCAAGAGAAGCATAAATTTGCTTACCTATCTCTTTTTGCAAGCTCTCATTTATCGATTTTTTGGTGATCTTTTCTATCTTGTTTAGTCTTTTTGAAATGATTTTGGCCGGGATTTGCTCCATTTCAAAAGATGCTGTGTCTTCTTCTTTCGAGTAGGCAAAGGCTGAAATTCTATCAAATTTAAACTCTTCTAAAAATTCGCAAAGCTCCTCAAAATCCTCCTCGCTCTCTCCTGGATGACCCACGATGACACCGGTTCGTAAGAATGAATTCTCAGCATTTCTCATTAAATTTAAAAGCTCTTTTATATTTTTGGCACCGCTTCCACGCTTCATTATCTTTAGCATATTTTCGCTAATGTGCTGGATCGGCATGTCAAAGTAGTTATGAAAGACCGGCGAGGCGATGATACGCCCTATTAGCTCCTTGCTGGTCGTGCTTGGATAAAGATAAAGTATTCTAGCGCTTCTTATCCCTTTTATCTTTTCAATTTCATCAATAAGTCCGATAAGTCCGTCGCTAACGCCCTGATCGCGCATATATGAGCTTGAGTCTTGGGATAAAAAGCTAAAGTCGTAGTAGCCTTTTTTGACTAAATTTTTGACCTCATTTACGATGTTTTCAAGTGAGCGTGATTTCAGTTTGCCTTTAAAAGTTGGAATGGCACAAAAACTACATTTTTGGTTACAGCCTTCTGAAATTTTTATGTAAGCATGATAGTTTGAGCCAGTTATCACACGCTCTTCATTTGCTTGTAGATAAGTTTGCGGGCTAAATAAATTTTGCTTTTTCAAGATGATCTCATCGATCTTGTCATAGTCAGCCACACCGGTAAAGAGATCAACCTCTGGTAGCTCTTTCATGAGTTCGTCTTTATATCGCTGCATAAGACAGCCAGTTACCACCAGTAAAGAGCCATTTTTACGAGCTTCGTGCATCTCAAGTATGGTTTGTATGCTCTCTTCTTTGGCGGATTTGATAAAGCCACAGGTATTTACGATGATAACGTCAGCATCACTGATATCATCCGTGATGTCGTAGTTTTGCAATCTACCAAGCATTATTTCTGAATCAACTAAATTTTTATTGCAGCCAAGTGAAATTAAGTGAAGTTTTGGCATTTTTATATCCAGATATTGTCTATTAGCCTAGTTTTACCAACGTAAGCTGCCACTAAAATGATGGTGTTATTTTTTTCTATTTTGGAAATTTCATTTAAATTTCTATCCGTGATAGCGACATAATCAACCTTTAATGGCTCTAGCACTTCAAGCATCTTTGTTTTGATCTCGCTTGCGTCCTCTTCGCCGTTTTGGATCAAATTTTGTGCTTTATTTAGCGATCTTGAAAGCCTTAGAGCATTACATTTATCTTCGTCGCAGATATAGACGTTTCTACTTGAAAGCGCTAAGCCGTCTGGCTCTCTAACGATATCACAAGCCACTAGGCTGGTATTAAGAAAAAATGTCTTTATCATGTTTTGCACGATGATTAATTGTTGTGTATCTTTTTTGCCCATGTAAACGCTATTTGCACGAGTTAGGCGAAATAGCTTGTTTAGCACCCTTAGTACGCCATCAAAGTGTCCAGGTCTAGTTTTGCCCTCTAAGATAGCTGAAAATTTTTTTGGAGCAATGATGAGTGGCTCATCTTCAAAGTAAAGTTCATTAGCATCTGGGATAAAAATAGCGCTAACGCTATTTTGCTCACAAATTTTAATGTCGTTTTGTTCGTTTCTTGGGTATTTGTCCAGATCTTCACCTGGTAAAAACTGAGTTGGATTAACGAATGTTGAGACGATACTTATCTCATTTTCGCTCACGCATTTTTTGATAAGACTAACATGTCCGTCATGAAGTGCACCCATGGTTGGTACGAAACCTATCTTTCCACTTGTGTTTGAGACGAAATTTTCAAGTTCTTTTACGGTTCTTATGATTTGCATTTTAACTCTTTTGGTTTAAAAATTTAACTTGGTATTTTAACAAAAAAGGATTAAAAGGGCGTAAATTTAAAAATATAAGCAAGTTTTGGCTAAAATCGCCAAAAATTTATGGAGAATGACTTGGATAATTACGAATACAACGAGCTTTTAAAGAAGCTGCAAACAAAAGTTGAAAACATAGGCTCTATCGTAAAGCCTGACGAGATAAAGGCTAGACTTAAAGAGATAGAGGCCACTGAGCAAGACCCTGACTTTTGGCAAGATATCGCTAAAGCTGGGGCGCTAAATAAAGAAAAGACAAAAATTTCAAATATGCTTGCAAAATTTAACGATGCTAATCAGGCAGTAAGCGATGCAAAGGAGCTTTTTGAGCTAGCAAATTCTGAAAATGACGAAGAGACTATAAATTCTTTATTTGATGATGCTAAAAATTTAGATGAAAAGATAGTAAATCTTGAAATTTCTATGCTTTTAAGTGGCGAAGATGATGGCAAAAACGCGATTGTATCGATCCACCCTGGAGCTGGCGGCACTGAGAGTAATGACTGGGCGAGTATGCTTTATAGGATGTATCTTAGATTTTGTGAGCGTGAGGGCTTTAAGGTCGAGACTCTTGACTTTCAAGAGGGCGAAGAGGCTGGGCTAAAGGACGTGAGCTTTATAGTAAAAGGTGAAAATGCCTATGGGTACTTTAAAGCAGAAAATGGTATCCACAGGCTCGTTCGCACAAGCCCATTTGATAGCGCAGGGCGCCGTCATACAAGCTTTTCTAGCGTCATGGTAAGCCCTGAAGTAGATGATGATATAGAGATTGAGATCGAGGAAAAAGATCTAAAGATAGACACTTATAGAGCAAGCGGTGCAGGCGGTCAGCACGTAAATAAAACTGAATCAGCCATCCGCATCACGCACATACCAACTGGCATCGTCGTACAGTGTCAAAATGACCGCAGCCAGCACAAAAATAGAGCTACAGCGATGAAAATGCTAAAGTCTCGTCTTTACGAGCTTGAGCTGATGAAACAACAAGAAGCGAGCAATAGCGTCGAAAAGAGCGAAATCGGCTGGGGTCATCAGATAAGATCATACGTGCTTTTCCCGTATCAGCAGGTAAAAGACAACCGCAGCGGCGAGGCATACTCTCAAACTGATGCGATACTTGATGGGGACATCAAAAAGATGATAGAAGGTGTTTTGATCGCTCAAAAGGCTGAGGCGTAATAAATTTATAAAAAGAGATGAGAGCTAAAATTTCATCTCTTTTAGTTTTGCACAAGCCTCTTCTTTGCCTTTAGAGCAAGCTTCATCAAGATAAATTCTAGCTTTCTTGTAGTCATTTTTGCCTAGATAGATAAGCCCCAGATCGTAGCTGGCCTCGCTTGAGCCAAGGCTTGTAGCTTTTTCGTAAAAATATATCGCTTTTTCTAAATTTTTATTGACCCCAAGACCGTACTCGTAGATATATCCAGCACTTCTTAGTCCGTCTATGTTGCCGTATCTGCCAGCTGTTTCAAACCAAAAAAGTGCTCTTAAGATATCCTTGCTAAAGCCTTTGCCGTCACGAAAACAAATGCCAGTTTGCTGCATGGCTAGAACATTTCCATCTTTTGCATAATCATAAAATCTCTTACAAGCCTTTGGATAGTTGCCTTCATTGTATAGATAGATGGCGTCTGCTATTTGCTCGACCTCTGGATCAAGTGGTGGCTCACTAAGGCCAAAATTTTGTGAAATTTGCTCTAACGAACATCCCCAAAATAGCAAAACAATAAATACAAAAATGATAAATTTTTTCATATTTGTCCTTGAAAATTTAGGCGATTTTATCCAATTTTATCTTATAATGCCCGCAAATTTTAAGCAAAAGGAACGATATGGATCATAATGCACTTTTAATCCAGCTTGGCTATAACGTCAATGAAACGACCACTGCTCAAATGTGTAGAATTTTAAACAATACTGATGGTCTTTTGCCAAAGAGCATAATTGAACTAAACGATCATTTAAAACCACACCTTTGTTTTGTGGCGATGAGTGGAAGTGAAGATAGACTAAAGATAAAAAATGTAGCTACCGTTAATGAAATAAAAGAGCGAGTTGATGAGATCATAAAAAACTGGGCTAATAAATATAAAATGGAGCTAAAAAAGATAAATGAAACAACTTATTATTTAATGGGAAAGATAAGGGACTGAAAATGAAATATGATATTGTAATTATTGGTTTTGGAAAAGCTGGCAAAACGCTAGCGGTTAAAGCTGCCGCACTTGGCAAAAAAGTGGCTCTTGTAGAGAGATCGCCAAAGATGTATGGAGGCACTTGCATAAATGTTGGCTGCATACCAACCAAACGTCTAATAACAGCCGCTAAAGAGGCAAAATTTGTAAATAATAGCGTTGAAAGCGAATATTACACGCTTAGTGTGGAAAATAAAAATAAACTAATTTCAGCTTTGAATGCTAAAAACTATGCGATGCTAAATGATAAAGAAAATATCGATGTAATCGATGGCGTTGGCTCATTTGCTAGTGAAAATAGCGTACTTGTAACAACGCCAAGCGGTGAGAAAAAGATAATAGAGGGCGATTTTATTATCATAAATAGTGGCTCAAAAGAGGCAGATACTCCTTTTGAGGTTGTAAGCTCAAATGTATTTTCAAGCCAAACTTTGCTTGATCTAAAAAATTTACCAAAGCATTTTGTCATTATCGGTAGCGGTTTTATTGGTATAGAGTTTGCATCAATGTTTGCAAATTTTGGCTCAAAAGTGACTATTATAGGGCGTTCAAAACTACTTAAAAACGAAGATGATGATATAGCTAATAGCGTAAAAGATGCTCTTAGAGTCCAAGGCGTTGAAATTTTAGAGGGTTGCGAGATAGAGTGCATTAAAGAAAATGTATTAAATTTCAAGCAAAATGGCGAGCAAAGATGCCTTAGAGCCGATGCATTTTTGATCGCGCTTGGTAGAGTGGCAAATGTGGATGATTTAAATTTAAAAGCTGCTGGAGTTGAGCTAAATGAAAAAGGCTTTATAAAGACAAATGAAAATCTTCAAACAAATGTGTCAAACATCTATGCGGTAGGCGACGTGCGCGGCGGAGAGCTTTTTACTTATACGAGCTTAGATGATTTTAGGATAGTTTATTCACAAATTTTTGGTGATAAAAAGAGAAATACTAAAAATAGAAGCATTCATGCAAATGTGCTATTTACTGATACTCCGCTAGCAAGAGTTGGAGTAAATGCAAAAGAGGCTAGTAAATTTGGGCTAAATTTTAAAGAGCTAAAGCTTAGCATGGCAACAGTACCAGGTGCAAAAGTATTAAATCACGATGTAGGCATGCTAAAAGCTATCGTTGATGCACAAAGTGGAGAAATTTTAGGAGCCAGCTTTCACTGCATCTATGCAAATGAGCTGATAAATGAAATCGCAATTGCGATGAATTTAAAAGCAAACGCAAATTTCTTTAAAAATCAAATTTTCACTCATCCAAGTATCAGTGAAGCACTAAATGACTTATTTGGACAATTTTAAAAGGAAAAGAATGAAAAAATATTTATTGCTTTTATCGGCTTTATTTTTCACTGGCTGCTTAAATGTGATTGGTATAGGACAAAAACAAGATGATTCGTGGCAGCAACCAAAGGATGAAAAAATAGTGCAAAATAAAGAGCAAATTTCAAGAAATGCGATCGAAATTTTAATACCAAAATGCGAAGAAGGTGATGCGGAAGCTTGCAATGATTTGGGTGTAAATTACGAGCTTTTAAAAGAATATGAAAATGCTTTAACAAATTATCAAAAAGCTTGCGATGCTAAGGTACAAGTCGGTTGTGCAAATTTGGGCACTCTTTATGAGCTTGGACTCGGAGTTAAAAAAAATCCAAAAAAAGCAATTTCAATTTATAAAGAAAGTTGCAATGGTGGAGGCATGCAAGCTTGCTATCATTTAGGCAATGCTTATAGAAAGGGCGAGATCGTTAAGCGAGATTATTACTTAGCAATGCAAGCTTATACAAATGCATGCAATGCTGGCGATTTGCCAAGTTGTGCCAATATCGGAGCGATGTATGAGCTTGGTCTTGGTGTCAATAAAGATGAAAAAAGGGCTTATGGAATTTATAAAGTCGCTTGCTTTCGTGGGCTAAGCAAGGCATGCCCACAAATGAAAAGACTAGGCACAAAGCTGGGAATGTAAGTGAAAAAGGTCTTAAATTTTGGTCTTATTTTGGCTATGGGCTTTATGCTTAGTGGTTGCTGGTCTTGGCAAAAGATGGTAAGCTTTGGCTTTTGGCAAAGTGATGAAGAGGCGAGAGCAGAGCGTCTTGAGCTTGAAAAAGAGAGGATGGAACAAAGTTGCAATGCTGGAAATAGCATCGACTGCAACAATCTAGCTGTAAATTTTAGTAACGAAAAAGACTTTGTTAAGGCAAAAAGCTACTATGAAAAGGCTTGTAATGCTGGGCTTGCTACGGCTTGCTCAAATTTGGGTCAGATCTATGAGCAAGGGCTTATTGATGAGCAAAAAGATATAGAAAAGGCTTTAAGACTATATAAACTAGCTTGTGATAGCGGTGATGGCGTTGGCTGCTATAACGAAGCAATGGGGCTGAAATCCTACATCGAAAGCGAAAATTTAAAGACCCATAAGATAGATAGAGCTAAGGCTGAGTCTAGAGTGCTAAGGCTTTTGGCAAAGAGCTGCGAGCTTGAGTATGCTCAGTCATGCTTTTTGCTTGCAAAGCTAAGCGGCAATGAAGCAAAGGCAGACGCACTTTACAAAAGAGCTTGTCAGCTTGGTAAGTGTGTGGATAGAAAGTAGTACTAGTCAAAATACTATTCTAAAAATTCGTAATAAATCAACAAAGGCTCTTCTTGAGTCTTTTAAAATTTTATGTTTTAATCGAGAAATTCTAAAAATACCTTCAAACTTGTGCGGATCTGGCCAACATACATTTTGTTTGGAGTAGTCAGTTTCAAGACTCATATAGCTTACACCAGCTTCTTTGCTGCTTCTTTTATCTTGTTTGTTTCTATTGCATAAGTGTGACAGCCACTTAAAACGATATCTGTTGCACCATCTGCTTTATATTCATCTACAAATTTTTAATAGCATCAGATATTGCGTCGTTTTTGTACATTACAGAAGAGGGGCGTCTTTAAGTAACGTTTGGCGATATTTTCTACAAGGTTACCTTTTGTACTCATATTATTTTTAAATTTTTAGTTCCTGTACAGTTTTCAAAAACTACTACATCCTTGCCAAGTTCTTCTATTTGTTTTATCGATTTTTTTATATGTCCTGGGCATTCTTTAATGATAATGTGCTTTTTATGGTTTGCTTTAGACACATATCTTTTTTGTTTTAAAGCTTATATGTATGAGTGAAACATTTTTATCTTTTCTTTTTTATCATATATAAAATCACTTGCAAATAGCACTTGGTGCATCTCTTTCTTTATTAAAAATTTCTATTGTCTCTTTTAGCTTTTCGTCTGTATTTTTTACACCAAGACATTTCTCAAGATAGTCTTTAAAATTACTCATCTCATCTATTCAAAACTCCAAACTACGCTTCTTTGTCATATTTGGAAGTTCTAGGGCATGCACTTCTAAAAAGCTTATATATCTTGTTCTTGCCATCACAGGTTATCTCACCTATGATAATATCACTAGCATTCATATATGGATATTTTTTGGTTACAGTATATCCGTAGCTTGCTTTTATAAGCGAGCAAAGATTTCGTGGAAACTCAGCGTGAGTAGTATTTATAGGACTTTCACCATAGGTTAAAGGCTAATTAGCACAGTACCAGTAACATAAATCAACTCCTTTGGAGAGTATATACAAAATGTGCCAATTACGTTTTTCTATTTTAATGGCTTTTGTATCTTATCTGCCGACATCTATAACTATGCAGTCTGGTTTAAATAAATGGTGAGCTTCAAACCCCTGACAAAGTATTTCGCTTGCACCAATATTTGCGTATTCTACACTTGCTCTTCCATATTCAGTAGCTACGATCGAGGCATATTGATAGCCTTTTTGTTCTAAAATTTCTTTTATATCGCGTACTATTTTTATGGCACTAAAACTACTTGATAATAAAAATAGATCACAAAAATTATCTTGATTATTTAGTATTGCTACTTTTGTAGATGTTGAGCTTATATCAATACCGATGAAATACATAAATTTATGTCTATAAAAATATAATTTCTATAACTAAGAACTTGAGAGAAATGTTATCTATTTGTAGCTTTTCATTAAATGAAATCTAAAATTTTACTTCAACCCAAAAACTTTTATATTAAAAGTAGTATGGATTTTATCCTTTTCGCCTTTCATGACGATAGGAAATTCGGTCTTTACGATACTGTCATAGCTGCTAAGCGCATCTAAAAAGTCATAAAATTTTTGCGGTGTCCTTAGAGAGCTAGTTACATTTAGGCGAAATCTAAAAAATTTCTCACTAGCGTTATTATCACTTTCTTCTATTTTGCTAAGGCTCACTTCACTGAAAAATTTAGAGGCAAATTCTATAAATTTATCTTTATCAAATTTAGCCTCAAAAGCTGAAATGATAGCTCCATCTTTTTGTTTAGTTGCTTCAAGGTTTTTAAATTTGGCTTCAAATTCATTTTTTACTTTTGTATAAGATGAGGTCTGTGAATAATTTTGTCTAGTTAGGCTTTTAAATTCTTTTATATTTGGCACGATAAAACCAAATATCATAATGAAACAAACTACAATAAAAGCAAATATAAAAAGTAAAAGCTTGACAGGATCTATTTTTTCTAAGCTCGTATCTTTTTTACTCATTATATCCCTCAGAATTATCAATTTTATTTGTGCTTATAAAGCCATACCAGCCGTTTTTGCTTTGATAAAAGCTGGTATTTGAAGTTGTAAAAATAGATCTTAAAGGTGAAGCTAGAAGCTGATTAAATACATCTTTTGTCGGCGTTATACCGCGAATGATGAGTGAGTTTTTATCCATAAAAACCTCTTCAAGCGTTATACTATCAGGCACTAGATCAAAAAGATTGTGCAAGCTTTGCTTGAGAATGGAATTTGAAGTGAAAATATCATTTGCAGATTCTATTTGTACGGCTAGCTTAGCTGAAATTTCATCTGTTGTGACTATTTTTTGACTAAGTTCTTTTTGCTCATTTGATAAAAAAATTATATTTTTTTCAATTGAATAATTTTTGTAAAGTATAAAGAAATTTGTTGCCAAAAGAGCTACAAAAACAAAACTTATAAGACTTAGCCAAATTTTGCTAAAGATAGATATAAGTGGTCTTGGTTCCGGAGCAATAAAGCTAAATCTCATAATATTATCTCTTCTTGCATGATTTCATTCATAATATGATTTGTATTCACTGGATACACCGAAGTCTCCACTAAAAGCTCAGATTGTAGATATTGTAAAAAGGTTGCACTTGTTTTTGTGTTTTCAAAAACAATTATTTGTTCAATAAAATCACCGCCGTAGAGAGGATTTTCGTAAAATTCTTTTACAGCCTTTACGATGTAATCAAACATCTTCATGTCATACCCAAAAATAGCAACCGATTTTTCTACATTTGTAGAAGCCGGCATGTTTAGTTCATAATTTAGGTCTTCAAATTCTTTTGGTTTATCATCACTTAAAAAATCGTCTAAACTTTTAAAATCATCAAGTGATGTTGCGTCATTTTCTTCTTTAATGATTAAGTTATCAATATCTGTTATATCTTCTTCTTTTAGGCTTTCAGCTTCCTGGTTGGTTTCTTCAACGCCAGACATATTTAAAAAAGTAGATAATTTCATTTGCTTATCTTTAAAGATCGCAAGTGTAAACGAATGTGCATGGATATAAAGATAAAGTGTAGTTTTTGGAGAAATTCCGCGTTTTAAAAGCTCGTGAAAGAGTAGGGCAATAGGTGAGTAGATGAGATCTACACTATCTTGTCCAAATAAATTTTTATATTTTTTTATAGCATTTAAATTTGCATAAATACTCCAGCTATCCTGCATGATAAGGCTTGTAAGATTTTTAGTAGTTATATTAAATTTTTTGTATTCGTCAAAGCTAACACTAGGAAGTGCGCCTTGCGAGTCGTCGTTAAAAAAAACTGAAACATATACACCAAAATATGCTTTTTCTTGCTCTTCTATGTATTTTATGATTTTTTCATCGATATTATCGATATTTATATCTGTAAATTTAGCGTTTATGGTTTTTAAAAGTTTGCCATTTCTAAAGACCTGACCGAAGAATATGCACTCATTGCCCTCCAACACGACGCTTAAAAAAAGGTTAGAAAAAAGCTTTTTGACGCTAAAAGACATAAATCTCCTAAATTTAGTGCATAATTTTCGTTATGGTAGCTAAAAAGGGATTAAATAAGTTTAAAACAGCTCGTTTTTAAGCTTAACGAAAATCTCTTTTGTATTTAAAGCTTCATTTTTTAGCTCACTATCAAGTAGGGCCGAGTTTTTAAGGTCGTCAAAATCCTCTATCATCACATCACACATCATCTTAATGCGCTCACTATAAGCCTTGCTGACGCTACTTTGGCTCATTTTTTTGATACGCTCAAGATACTCTTTACCATTTTTTATGTATGAGCTAAATTTGATAGCAGCCTTGCTTTGGTTTAGTACAGTATTTGCCATTTTGTTATAAATATCTATATCAAGTGCTTTTTGGCTTAAATTCAAGGCCTTTTCGTATTCTTTGTTTTCGTATAAAAATTTTGCTTCAAGGGCGAGCTTGTAGGAGTTGTCGCTATAAAAAAATAGTCCAAATAAAACAATTAGAAAGATGGCTATAAAAATAGATAGTTTATTTTTCATAAATTTCGTCCAAAATTTCTCTTATCTCGTTGCTGATTTGCGGATTTTTATGCGCATATTTTTTCCACCAAATTTTTAAATTTGATTTAAAATCATCTTTGTTTTGCTCTGCGCTCTTGCCGCCATCATTTTGTGAGGCTTGCCAAAGCTCATTTTGTATCTTTTCTTTTGCCTCTTTTTGCTCTAAATTTGCCACGCTAAATGGGGCTGAGAGGCTAAAATTTATAGTTGAAAATGGCTTAGGAAGTATCATCTTATCCCAGCTTTTAAACTCCCAAAACGAGCTTGCTTCAAAATTTAGAGCATAAATTTCGCAAGATGACTTTTGTGCGATCACCGCAGCTCCGTCTGCCACGCTGTGCCTTGGTCCTCTTGGACCATCTGGCGTGATGATGACGTCGTGGTCTTGCTTTATCTCTCTTAAAGCTTCTATCAGTGCTCTTGCGCCGCCTTTTGAGCTGCTGCCTCTAATGGTGCCGATGCCAAACAATTTGATTATTCTGGTGATTAGCTCGCCATCTTTGTGGTCGCTGATTATCACCTTGCCTTGTTTTCTATTTTGACTGCTCCACCAGCGTCTGTAAGCAAAGCTCATAAAGCTAAGCCTGCCGTGCCAAAAGACGACGACGCAACCATTTTGCGGTAAGAAATTTGGAGTGTAGCTCTTTTTGCAGGTTAGAAAAATGAGCCACATTAAAATATAGATGAAAAAGACGCCCACGTTTAGGGCGATCTTTTCAAGGGTGCTTTTAAATTTGCAGCTCGCCATACAAAACCATTCGTTTTGGGTTTGTGATCTTTACTTTTTGCGTAGTGCCAAGAAGCTCTTCGCTGCCATCAACTTGAACCAAAAAGTTGTTAAAACTTCGCCCAGCAACGCCGCCATTTGCTCTTAGCTCTTCAAAATATACATCAAAAATTTTATATTTTTGTGCCGCCACGATCTCGTCTAAAATTTCATTGTGGCGATTTTGTAGGCGAGTAAGCCTTTCTGAAGCGGTTTTATCATCTATTTGATTTGTGAAAGTAGCTGCCTTTGTAAGAGGGCGAGGCGAATACTTAAAGCTAAAAATTTGCTCAAATCTAACTTGCTCAAGCACGTCCATCGTATCTTCAAATTCGCTCTCGCTCTCGCCTGGGAATGCGACTATGATATCAGTTGAGATGCTTACGTCTGGGCACATCTTTCTAAGTCTTAGCGCGCGGTCTAAAAACCACTCTTTTGTGTATCCGCGCTTCATTTCGCGTAAAACTTTGGTGTTTCCGCTTTGAAGTGGCATATGCATAGACTTGCAAATTTTAGGATTATTGGTGAAAATTTCAAGAAATTTATCATCCATGTGAAGTGGGTGCGGACTGGTAAATCTTATCCTCTCAACGCCATCTATCTCGCTTATCTTTACTAACAGATCACTAAAATCGATATTTTCTTGCGCTCCTGAAAATCTTTTACCGTAGTTATTGACATTTTGTCCTAGTAAAAATATCTCTTTTGCGCCGCTGTTTGCAGCCTTTTCTACCTCTTTTAGTATAAGGCTTGAAGGAATAGAAATTTCATCGCCTCTGGTGTGTGGGACGATGCAATAGGTGCACTTTTTGTCGCAGCCGATCGAGATATTGATGTGGCTTTTGTATGGTGAGCCTCTAAATTCGCCAAATGCGTATTCGCTCTCATCGTGGTTAATGTCGGTTGAGATAAATTTAGGCGTATTTACCGCCTTTGTGATCTTACTGACATTTCTTGCGCCAAGGACAAAATCAACATAAGGTGCGCGCTTAAAAATTTCACTACCCAAATGGCTTGCAGTGCAGCCGCAAACGCCTATTTTTGCCCCTCTTTTTTTGGCTTTTTCAAAGGCTCCGACCTCGCTAAAGAGCTTATGAACTGGCTTTTCACGAACCGAGCAAGTATTTATAAGGATTAAATCAGCTTCTTCGATGTTTTGTGTTAAGGAGTAGTCTTCTTTTTGTGAGAGCTCAGCTATGATATGTTCGCTGTCACGAACATTCATAGCACAGCCTAAAGTTTGGATAAAGAGTTTTTTACTCATTAAAGTATATGCACTTCATACATGTAGTCGCTATCATCAAGTCCGTATTTTACGGTTCTGTGATAGACACTTAGCCCTTTTTCTTCAAAATGCTCGACTAAGGCGATTAGTTGTTTGTGTGTATTTTCTTTATCAAAATAGAAAATTTTCTGACCCTCTTTTTCGACAGCTGCCTCTATTTTTTCTAGTGAAATCGTTTTTGGTTTTGCGTCTAATTCAGCTCTTGCAAGTTTTAGCTCCATTTTTAATCCTTTCAAAATCTTAAATTTTAATCGGTCAATATATCCAAAACATCATAAAAAAAGGATTAAATAAAAGTTAATAATAAGCTTAAAGTTATTAAAAGTATGGCTTATGTATAATTTCAAAACTTCACGAAAAATCCCCGAAATTTATCGTCACAATGGAGAAAAAATGGAAAGAATATCAGACATTATAGAGTCAATTGCAAATGAGAAAAATTTAGAGATAGAAGATGTAAAAGAGCGTGTTATAAGAGCCTTGATAAATACTGCAAAAAGGGTTTATGGAGAAAATTATGAGTATGACGTGAGCATCGATGCTAATAAAAATTTAAAGCTTTATCAAAAAATTTCAATCGTAGCAAACGACGACGAGAGGCTTGAAGAGGACAACGAGCACTTTTTGAGCTTAAAAGAGGCAAAGAAAATAGACAGCGGTGTTGAAATCGGCGATGAGCTAACATACGAGCTAAGCCTTGATAACCTTGGCAGAACCGCAGCCCAAACGCTTCACAAGGAGCTCGAGTATCACATCCAACGCCTAGTTGAAGAGAAAATTTTACAAAAATATAATGAGATGAGCGGTCACATGGTCTTTGGACCAGTTGTAAGGGTCGATAACGACGAAAACACATTTATCGAGATAGACGAGCTTCGTGCCATCTTACCACGTAAAAACCGCATAAAAGGCGAGAAATTTAAAGTAGGCGATGTGGTAAAAGCGGTTATTAGAAAAGTTTTTACAGATAAAAATTTAGGCATAAAGGTCGAACTTTCAAGGACTTCGCCTAAATTTCTTGAAGCGCTACTAACTTCAGAGGTGCCAGAGATAAAAGATGGCGGCATCATCATTCAAGGAAGTGCTAGAATCCCTGGTGAAAGGGCCAAAGTAGCACTCATTTCAACTACTCCAAACATCGATCCAGTCGGCGCAACAGTCGGCACAAAGGGCGTTAGGATAAATGCCGTAAGTAAAGAGCTTCATAATGAAAGCATTGATGCGATCGAATACGCCACCGAACCAGCGATATTTGTCGCTCGTGCGATGGGACCAGCTATCATCACATCAGTAAAGATAGAGGAAAACAAAGCGATTGTTACACTTGCGAGCGAGCAAAAGAGTAAAGCGATCGGCAAAAACGGCATAAATATCCGCCTTGCAAGCATGCTAACTGGCTATGAGATCGAGCTAAATGAACTTGGCTCAAAAACTAGCAGCAGCGGCGAAAATGGCGAAATGGTTAAAGATCTAAAAGCACTCTTTGGTGATAACTAATGAAATTTCAAATAAGAAAAGCGACTGAGGGCGATATAGACGTGATCTGCGAGCTTGTAAGAGAGCTTGCCAGCTATGAGAATTTGAGTGACCAAGTCACTTTTACAAATGAAATTTTCGCAGACTCTATATTTAATAAAAATTACGCAAAAGCTCTTATCTGCGAAAGCGAGGGCAGGGCTATTGGCTATGCTATCTATTTTTACACATTTTCTACATTTTTGGGGCTTGGCGGGATCTATCTTGAAGATATCTATGTCAAAAAAGAGTTTAGAAATCAAGGCATCGGCAAGACATTTTTTAAATTTTTAGCTCAAATTTGCAAGGATGAAAATTTAAAAAGGCTTGAGTGGTGCTGCCTAAACTGGAATGAGCCAAGCATTAAATTTTATGAAAGCTTGGGTGCTAAAAATCAATCTCTTGAGTGGAGAAACTACCGCTTGGACGGTGAAAATTTAGAAAAACTTTTAAATTTATAGTTCGTTTTTAAATAAAAAGCTCAAATTTACTCTTAAATTTGAGCTTGTGAGCGATTAAAATTTATATGTATATCCCAAATAAAGACCTACATTTGTCTCTTTTATTTTTGCATTATCATATTTTGCTATAGAGCTATATTTTGTTCTATCTGCTTTTAGACCAAACTCAACTGCATTGTTTTTATTAATAGAGTATTCTGTACCAATTCTTGCACCTAGTATCCAGCCATTTGTATTAGCTTTTTCCGAGCCATCATGAGTGTCAAATACATCCATTTTGAGCTTTGAGTAGCCAGTGTAGCCACCAAGAACTAGTTTTATGTCCTTTGTTAACTCTGGTGTATAGTCTGCGCCTACTATAAATTTATGTGTTTTCCATTTTACTACTGTGCCATCTTCGTCACCAAGTGACTTTTTGGCTTGAAAGTCGTAAATATAAGCTCCATAAACTCTAGCTACGTCAAAGTCGTAACCAGCTTTTAGACCAAGACCTGGTTGAGCTTTTTTGACTTTAGTTGTGTCATTGTCGCTTTTTGCTGTTAATTTTGAATTAAAAGAGTAAATCTCCTTCGATTCCAATAAACGCTCCTTGTGCTAAAGCAGTGACACTAGCCAGGCTTAAGCCTAAAGCAACTTTTAAAACTACATTTTTCATTTTTGCTCCTTATTTTAAAAATGTTTGGCTGGTATTCTAAATTTTATTGGATTAAATAAAGTTTAAATATTCAATTAAATATATAAAAAACATAAAATAATTCAATTGTTTTCTTATCAGAATAAAATTTATAAAATCACTCAAAAAAAGGAGTGTAAAGTGGCTAAGATGACAAAACGTGATATGGCTTATCATTTAGACGTTGATGTCGCAACGCTTTACAACTGGCGAAAACACAAGCCAAACCTTTATCGTATTGTGATGCTTGGATTTAAATTTGATGAGCTTATCGAGCAGAGTAAAAAGACTTGCAACGAGCTTTGCGAATATGAAAATTTAATCAATCAAGACATAGAAAAATTTAGTAAATAATCGTTTAAAAATCGTAATCTCTTTTATAATAGCAATAGTTAGAAAATTCAAAATTTCTAAGATATTTTTAGCTAGATATTTTAAGTGAAGAAATTTGAGCTCAAAGCAAGCGCTTCAAGCTCAGTTAAATTTACTCGTTTAGGATAGATAGAAGCTCTTTGTTATCTTTTGTTTTTAGCATTTTTGCGTATAAGAATTTAAGCGCTTCGACATCGTCCATTGTAGCGATCGCAGAGCGAATAGCCCAAATTTTTTGAAGCTCATCAGGCTTTTGAAGTAGCTCTTCTTTTCTTGTGCCTGATTTTAGAACGTTGATAGCTGGGTAAATTCTACGGTCTGAAATGTTGCGATCAAGTACGATCTCGCTGTTACCAGTGCCTTTAAACTCTTCAAATATCACTTCATCCATGCGTGAGCCAGTGTCGATTAGAGCGGTTGCTATGATGGTTAGAGAGCCGCCATGCTCGATATTTCTAGCTGCACCAAAGAAGCGTTTTGGCTTATGAAGTGCGTTTGCGTCTACACCGCCTGTTAGTACCTTGCCGCTTGGTGGGGTCACTGTGTTGTAGGCACGTGCTAGACGGGTTATGCTATCAAGCAATATAATGACGTCTTTGCCCATCTCAACTAGACGTTTTGCCTTTTCGATGACTAGCTCTGCCACGCGGACGTGATTAAGCGCTGGCAGGTCAAATGTCGAGCTAAATACCTCACCCTTTACGCAGCGCTGCATGTCTGTAACTTCTTCTGGTCTCTCATCGACTAGAAGTACCATGAGCTGGGCTTCTGGGTGATTTTTAGCGATGCCATGAGCTAGCTCTTTCATAAGCTCAGTTTTACCGCTTCTTGGAGGTGCGACTATGAGGCCACGCTGACCCTTACCAATAGGTGTAAAAAGATCAAGAACACGGCCTGTTAGTTTCATTGGATCGTATTCTAAATTTAGCTTTTCGGTTGGGAAAAGTGGGGTTAGGTTGTCAAAAAGTGGCCTCTCTTTCGCATCCGCTAGAGGCATATAGTTTACCGCCTCGATCTTTAAAAGGGCGTAGTATTTTTCTTGATCTTTTGGCTCTCTAACTTGTCCTGTGATGATGTCGCCCACACGAAGTGCAAATTTACGAATTTGTGAGTTTGAAACGTAGGCGTCGTTTGAGCTGTCGCTTAAATTTGCATCAACAGCCCTTAAAAAGCCGTAGCCTTCGTTTGTGATCTCTAAAATTCCAGTAAAAAGTATAAAGCCGCCTTGTTTTGTTTGGGTTTTTAGGATCTCAAATATCAAATCTTGTCTGCGAAATTCGCGTGGATTTTCGACACCAACGCTGTTTGCGATCTGCACTAGCTCATCTAGGCTAAGTGTTCTTAGCTCTTCGATCTTGTGTCCGTCTACTGGTACATGAGTTCTTGATGTTTGATGTTTTTTTGTAGTTTTTGTGCTTTGAGTAGCACCTTGCTCGGTTTGGTTATTTTCCATATTTCCTCTTTAAATGTGGGGATAATTTTGCAGAATTTCTAGGTTTCAAAAAGAAGTTTTTGAAAGTTTTGGCATTTTATAAAAATAAAACTTTGTTGTCAAGAAATGGTATAAAATAAAATTTTTGCTCAAAAATGGTTGATTTGCTATAATCTCGCCATTTTATAACGATAATAAAAGAAGAAATTTATGCCTATTTTTGCAGTTTGCCTACCATAAATTTATATGGTGCGTAATAGGCATGTGATGCAACAATATTGGTAAAAATTTTAGATAAAAGAAAGTAAAAATGCCACAAAGTAGATGTGCTCATTGTAGATTAAAATTTGATGAAAGCGTGATGATCTCAAATGAAAGCGGACTTAAATTTTGCTGTGTTGGATGCAAAGGCGTTTATGAAATTTTAAATGAAAATGGGCTTAGCGAGTTTTATGAACGTCTTGGTAAAAATACACTTACACCGGCGAGCAACGGTGCAAATATCAAAAATTTAGCGGCAAATTTTAGCGAGCTTGTGACAAAAGAGGGCGACTTTAGTCAAATTTCATTTTTAATTGATGGTATCACTTGCTCAGCTTGCATCTGGCTACTTGAAAAGGCACTTTTTAGCTTGTCTGGAGTCTTGGAGGTAAATATCAACTCGCTTAATCAAAAAGCGGTCATTGTTTTTGATGAGCAGGAGCTTTTGGTAGAGCAGATAATTGAAGAAATTTATGCCGTTGGCTATGTTCCAAAGCCCTATGCTACGAGTTCGAAAGAAGACGAATTAGCCAAGAAAAGAAGAAATTTTTACACAAAAGCACTAGTTGGTATCTTTGCTACGATGAACATTATGTGGCTGGCCATTGCTCAGTATAGTGGGTATTTTAGTGGCATAAGAGGCGACATAAAAGATATTTTAAGCTTTGCGCAGTTTGTATTAGCAACGCCTGTGCTTTTTTATACTGGTAGCGAGTTTTTCAAAGGGGCAAAGATAGCCATAAAAAATGCTTCGCCAAATATGGATTTGCTCGTTATCACGGGGGCTAGCATAACCTATATCTACTCCATTTTTGCGATGTTTACGAGGAGTGGCGAGAGCTATTTTGACTCGGTTGCGATGATCATCACCTTTGTTTTTATCGGTAAATTTTTAGAAATTTTGGGTAAGAAAAAGGCGCTTGAGACTTCAAATTTCTTAAATGATATGCTGCTTGCAAAAGTGTGTATTTTAGAGGATGGCAAGGATATTTTAAAAGAGCCAAGAGATGTAAATTTGGGCGAAAAGATCGTGCTTAGATCTGGCGAGAGGGCGCTACTTGATGGAGTGGTGCTTAGTGGCGAGGCAAGCGTGGATAGCTCAAGTCTAACGGGAGAGAGCCTGCCTGTGACCTTGGGAGTGGGGCAAGAGGTGAAAAGTGGTGTCATTTGTCAAAATGGACAAATCATCTACGAAGCAAAGGAAATTTTTAAAAATTCTTATCTAAATCAGCTTATAAATTTACTCCAAACTGCAGAGCTAAAAAAACCAAATATCGAGCTAGTGGTCAATAAAATCGCTTCTAAATTTTCTCTTAGCGTGCTAACTTTGGCATTTTTTACATTTTGGTTTTGGTACTTTAAATTTGGCTTTTCAGAAGCTATCGTCACGGCTGTTAGCGTCATCGTGATCGCTTGCCCTTGTGCGCTTGCCCTTGCCACGCCAGTTAGTAGCGTCTGTGCCCTTGGTGTGGCTTTTAAAAATAGAGTGCTTTTTAAGGAGGCTAAATTTTTTGAAAGCCTTGCAAAGTGCGATGTAGCAGTATTTGATAAGACTGGCACGCTTACAAAGGCAGAATTTGAGGTTAGTGATTTTTTCATAAAAGAGAGCATAAGCTTAGATGAAATTTATTCGCTAGCTCTTATATCAAATCATCAAATAAGCGTGGCAGTGGCTAAATTTCTAAAGCAAAAAGGCGCAAGAAAATTAGAGCTTAAAAATACAAATTTAAGCGTGGCAAAGGGTGTTGAGGCTGAAATTTCGGGTAAAAAATTTTATGCAGGAAGCAAGCGATTTTTAGTTGAAAATGGTATTAGCTTTGATGAAGCTGAAGAAAATGTGAGCTTTTTTGTGGGGCTTAATGGTGAGTTAGTGGCGAAATTTTACCTAAAAGATAGCATAAAACCTGAAGCAAAGGCCTTGATAGACGAGCTAAAGAGCGCTGGCATGAAAGTGTGTATCTTAAGTGGAGATGTGCAAAAAGTGGTAAAAAATGTAGCAGATGAGCTTGGCGTGAGTGAGTTTAGAGCAGAGATGTTGCCTGAAACGAAAGCTAAATTTATAAGCAAACTAAAAGAGCAGGGCAAAAAGGTGCTAATGGTAGGAGATGGCATAAACGACGCAGCAGCGCTTAGCCTTGCTCATGTTGCCATTTGTATGGGAAGCGGGGCGGCAATAAGCTTAGAAAGAAGCGATGTAGTGCTACTTGATGATAGTTTAAAAAGTCTAGCGAAGGCCGTAAAAATCTCGAAATTTACTTACAAAACGATAAAGCAAAATTTGCTCTTTTGCCTTCTTTATAATGTTCTTGCTCTGCCATTTGCCGTATGTGGCTACGTCATTCCGCTATTTGCTGCGCTTTTTATGTCGCTTAGCTCGCTAAGTGTTATCTTAAACTCGCTTTATATTGTTAGAAAATTTAAGGAAAAATAATGGATAGCGCGACACTTGCGATGCTGGTTTTTATCTCGGTTTTGATGGGAGCATTTTTGCTTTTTGGCGTGCTTTGGGGGATAAAAAATAAGCAATTTGAGGACTACCGAAAATTTTTAGACGGAGCAAACTTGGACGATGAAGAGGCACTAAATGAAGCTTATGAGTTAGAGCTTCGCAAAAAAGAAGCGCTAAAAAAGAGGCTAGAGGCTAGCAGTAAAGATAAGGCTAACTTTCGATAGTTGGCTCACCAAAAAGCCTATTGGCCTCTTTTAGAGCCCCTTGTTCTCTTTGCCTTTGAAGCTCTTCTGGCGTTTTTGGCTCTTTATTTAGCATCAAAGAAAAGTTATTTTTCTCGTTTTGTAGCTCGCTTTTTATCTCGATTTTTGACTCATTTTTAGTTTCAACGTTATTTGCATTTAGTCTTAAAATTTCCTCATCAAGCTCGTCTAGTTCGCTTTTTTCATTATTTTCTAAAGAGGCTTTAGGCGTCTTAGTTTGTACTTTTTGCTCATCACTCTTTGCATTTACTATCTTCGCATTTTGTCCAAAAAGCGTACGCAATATCTCGTTTAAGATTTTCCAATTTTTCTTAAAATATTCAAGATTTTCATCTTTTGCATTTACTATCAGTCCAAGCTCATTGTTATTAAAAAAGCTAAATTCTACGAATTCTTTAAAAAACTCGCCAAGATCGTAATTTCTATCATAAATTTTTGTTAAGAAGAGTTCGTATGGACCTTGCATCTTAGCAGGAGCTACTTGGCTTTTTTGAGTGCTGGCTTCTATGATTTGAGTGGAATTTTCGCTATTTTTTGAGATCACTTCATTTATAGCGTCATCGATATCTTGTAAATTTAGCGCTTCTATCATCATAAAAAGCATTAGCATTAGCACAAAGCCATTGTCGCTACTTACATTTAGCATACCTTTAGCTTGTGCCAAAATCCTAAAAAATCTTTCATAAACAAGTAGAGAAATTTTTGAGTCGTTTTCTATAAATTTTTGCTTTAAATTTGCCAAAATTTCATCTATTATCATCTCTGGATCGTAGCTTTCAAGTTCGCTTACAAGCACTCTAATGGCATTTTTATCATGATTTAAAACATGAGTTATTATCTCTTCGATCTTTTCTGGATCAAGAAGTCCTAACATCGATGCTACGCCATTTGCCGTGACATTATTTGCACCGTAAATGATAGCTTGATCAAGAAGCGTCAAAGTATCTCTTAGCGACCCTCCGCCACTTCTTGCTAAAATTTCAAGTGCCTCTTTTTCGTAGCTAATGCCTTCTTTGCTTAAAATAAACTCAAGATGTTTAATGATGCTGTATCTGCTTATTTGCTTAAACCTAAAATGCTGTGTTCTTGAAAGCACCGTTGTTGGGAGTTTTAATGGATCAGTCGTCGCTAGGATAAATTTTACATAGCTTGGTGGCTCTTCAAGTGTTTTTAAAAGAGCGTTAAATGCCTCTTTGGTTAACATATGCACTTCATCGATTATAAAAATTTTATATCTTGCCATTGCTGGAGCATATTTTGTTTGCTCGATCAGCTCTCTTATATCGTCTATCTTTCTGTGGCTGGCCGCGTCCATCTCTATGATGTCCATGTGTCTTGACTCGTTAGCCATGATGCATTGTGGACATACTTCACATGGTTTTGAAGTTGGGCCTTTTTCACACACTAAAGCTTTTGAAAATATCCTAGCACTTGAAGTCTTTCCACTTCCTCTAAGTCCGGAAAATAGATATGCATGGCTGATGCGACCTTCATCAAGTGCGTGTATCAGACTTTTACTAACGGCTTCTTGACCGATAAGTTCGTCAAAATTTTTAGGGCGATATTTTAAAGCTAGTGCTTGCAACTGCTTTCCTTTTGCAATTTTTTATTTGCCGATTTTATAAAAAAAGGTATAAATTTATGATTATTTATATCTTTAAATTGGGTTAAAATTTTTATGTTTTTAGGTTGCATTTAGTTAAATTTTAGATAATTGGTAATTTAAAAAGGATGAAAATGTCTACATTTTGGAGTGGATTTTTTACTAGTTTATCTTTGATATTGGCTATTGGTGCGCAAAACGCATTTGTTTTAAAACAAGGAATAAAAAAAGAGTACATTTTTGTAGTTTGCTTGATATGTGCATTATCCGATGCCTTGCTTATATTTGCTGGTGTTTTTGGCATTGGACAAGTGATACAAAAATTTACTTTTATAAAACAAGTCGCCATATATGGTGGTTTTGCTTTTTTGTTTGTATATGGTTTTAAAAGTTTGTATAGTGCTTTTAAAAACCCTAAAAGCCTAATCCCAAACACAAACTATGAACATAAATTTGGCAAAATAGTACTTTTAACGCTTGCATTTACTTGGCTAAATCCACATGTATATCTTGATACGATGCTTCTAATAGGATCGGTTTCAATAAAATTTGGTGGTGAAAACATAATTTTTGGCATCGGTGCTAGTCTCGCATCATTAGTCTTTTTCTTTTCTTTGGGATACGGCACTAGAGTCTTAGCACCAATTTTTGCCAAAGAAATTTCATGGAAAATTTTAGAAATTTTTGTTGGAATTGTTATGCTGGTGATAGCTTTTAGTTTGCTATTTGCCAAAGTATAAGGATAAAATACATAAAATTTTATGTTAAATATTTTGTATTTTTGTATGAATTGTGTTTGGTATGAAAAGCCTTGGCATGTGTGCCAAGGCAAAATTTTATATTAGCAAGAGAAGCAAGTTTTAAACTCATAAGCGGTTGGGCGCGCTTCGTAAGGCCAAACTTGAGTTTCAAATTTGAAGTGTTGATAGGTATCTATGAAAAGATCGGTCATTATTGGTTTTAAGTATTCGTTGTCGCGAATTAGTGCTTCAAGGCTGCCACGAAGTGTGTGTGGAAGCTGCTCTATGCCACGCTCTCTGATCTCATCAAGATGAAGTTTAAATAAATTTTCATCCATCGGACCAACTGGCTCATATTTGTGCTTAACGCCGTCAAGTCCTGCCATTAGCATCGCTGAAAAGGCTAGATAAGGGTTTGCTGTGCTATCTGGAAATCTCATCTCAGCCCTAACTGACTTCTCGCCAGCGCCGTAAGGTATGCGGATGCTCGCTGAGCGGTTTTGGCTAGAGTATGTTAGGATAGACGGTGCTTCAAAGCCAGGGATTAGGCGTTTATAGCTGTTTGTGCTTGGGTTAGTAAAGGCTGCAACGCTTCTTGCGTGTTTTAAAACACCACCAATATAGTATCTTGCAAAATCACTTAAATTTGCGTAGTTGCCCTCTTTATAGAATAAATTTTTACCATCTTTCCAGACTGATTGATGAACGTGCATGCCGCTTCCGTTGTCGCCATAAAGTGGTTTTGGCATAAATGTAACTGTCTTGCCGTTTAGGTGAGCGACCATGCGAACGACGTATTTATAAATTTGGACATTATCGGCGGCTTCGACTAAGTTACCAAATTTTACGCCGATCTCACCTTGTCCTTGAGCGACTTCGTGGTGTCCTAAAAAGACTTCAAGACCAACTTGCTCTAGAACTTGCATCATCTCGGCTCTTAGATCTACCATGCTGTCGATTGGCTGAGTCATCAAGTAACCGCCTTTTCTGCGTGGGCGATGACCTGTGTTGTAGCTATCTTTGAAGTCAGTAGCATCGTTCCACTCGCCTTCCTCGCTATCTACTTGATACATCGCACAGTTTGGGCTATCGATGATTTTGACGTTGTCAAAGACAAAAAATTCATTCTCAGGGCCAAAATACGCCTCATCGCCAAGACCACTGTCTTTTACATATTGCATTGCTCTTTTTGCAATTGAGCGAGGACATTTTTCATAAATTTGACCCTTGTAAATGTCGTAAATATCGCAAAAAACAACAACTGTAATATCAGAAGTAAATGGGTCTAAAAATGTGGTTGTAGCTTCTGGTTTCATTATCATGTCGCTCTTATCGATTGGTTGCCAGCCATGCATAGAACTAGCGTCCATCGGGATACCATTTATAAAATTTTCTTTCGTAACAGCTTTTATGTTGTAGCTAATGCTATGCCAAGCACCACCTAAATCAGTAAATCTAAAATCTACAAATTTGACTTCATTTTCTTTACAAAAATCAAAAAAATGATCTATATTTTGGACGAATTTTCCCACTTTTTTCTCCTTTTAATTTTTAAATTTTTCGTATTCTATCATAAAACCTAATATTTAAGATTAAATTTATATTTTATTTGAACCCAATCTAAAATTTTACTAATTCTCTATCTCTATTTTTAAAAATAGCACATTTTGAATAACCTAAATCTCTAGCTATTTGCTCGCAAATTTCACCATTTTTACCGATATCTTCTTTTGTGTGAGCGTCTGAGCCAAAGGTGATGATTATATCTTTTTCGGCTATTAGTTCAAGTAAATTTACGCTTGGATATTGCTCGCCGATAGGTTTTCTAAAGCCAGCAGCATTTATCTCAACAACTAAATTTGCTTCTTTTATCGCATTTACTGCATTTTTAGCCAAAATTCTAACATCCTTTTTTGGCAAAAATTTAAAAAGTTTTAAAAGATCAATGTGCCCCATAATGTCAAATTTACCAAGCTTGGCCGATCTTTCTACGTGATCAAAATACTCTTGCCAAATCTGATCTAAGTCTTTGCCCTCGTAACCACCGATAAATTCTGGATTGTCAAATGCCCAGCCGTTAAAAAAATGCACGGAGCCTATTAGATAATCGACCTTTCTAGCAAAAACTCGCTCATCCATAAATCCATCTAAAAAATCCATCTCATAGCCAAGCAAAATTTCTATCTCACCGCTAAATTCATCTCTTAAACGTAAAATTTTATCTTCATAGCCTTGCATTTCATCAAAGCTCATTCTGTAAGCTTCATCGTAGTTCATTGGTGCGTGATCACTAAAACCAAAGTATTTTGTGCCAGCTTTTATTGCGTTTTGTACATACTCTCTTGGCTCGCCAACTGCGTGTTTGCAAAGTGGCGTGTGGTTGTGAAGATCGACGGTCATTTTTAGCCTTTTAAGGTCGTTTATTTTTAAAAATGCTATCTAAAAATTTATAAATTTAAAGATAAAAGCATTGCCTTTAAACTTACTTTTTATTTAAATCCTATATAATCAAGCCAAATTTTATTAGGAGCTTTTATGACCCAAGAGGAACTTGACGCACTTATGGCAGGTGGTCTAGATGATGAGTTAGATAATGCTAAAGAAGATGCTGGCCAAGAGGTTGCGGACGTCAAAGAGGATACGTACGAGGTAACAGAAGTTGCAGAAGCAATTGATACTAAAGATGAGCCACAGTCAAAATCAGAAAGTAATTCAAAGAATGCAGAAAACTACAGAGTAAGTGCAGATGGTGTTTGGCCACCACCACCACCAACGGAAGATCACAAAATGGTTCATCAGCTTGACGATGTAACAAGAGATAGCGAAGAAAAAGCTACTCAGATGTTTGACAAGCTTGAGACGATAAATAACTTTTTTATGGACGCTGAGGGTGACTCAAATAGCTTAAAGGATGCGATAAACTCAAACATAGAGCTATTTACGACACTAAGTCAGAAATTTCCAAATATTGCCGCATTTAGCGAAGCTTTAGAGAAAAATAACTCACTTCTTGGCACGATCGATAATATCATCGGAAATTTACAAATGGGACAAGATGAGATCATGATGGCTATGGATATGATGCAGTATCAGGATATCCATAGACAAAAGATCGAGCGTGTTATCAACGTTATGAGGGCGCTAAGTAAATATATGAATACCTTGTTTGAAGGTAAAATTGACGATGATAAGCGTGTTAGCTCCGCTGTTCATATCGCTGGTGATACAACGACTGAAAATCTTGTCAGCAACGACGATATCGAAGCCTTGATAGAAAGTTTGGGTAAAAAATAGTGCTAAAAAGGCCTGAGCTTTTATCTCCAGCTGGAAATTTAACAAAACTTAAAATCGCCCTTGAGTATGGAGCCGATGCTGTTTATGGCTCGGTGGCGAGCTTTTCGCTTCGCACTCGTTCGGCGCGCGAATTTAACCTTGAAACATTCAAAGAGGCGATAGACTACACACATGCAAAGGGAAAGAAATTTTATGCGACCATAAATGCCTTTCCTTTTAACTCTCAGATAGAACCGCTAAAAAGGCACTTGCAAACTATTTCAGCGATGAAGCCAGACGCCTTTATTATCGCAACTCCAGGCGTTATGAGTCTAGCAAAAGCCATCGCTCCTGATATCGAGATACATCTCTCAACTCAAGCAAATGTCATGAACGTGCTTGATGCAAAAATTTATCACGATATGGGCGCAAAACGTATCGTCGTAGCACGCGAGATGAACTTGAAAGATGTCATAAAGATAAAAGAAGAAATTCCAACTCTTGATATTGAAATTTTTGTACATGGCTCAATGTGCTTTGCTTACTCTGGTAGGTGTTTGGTGAGCTCAGTGCAAAGCGGACGTATGTCAAACCGTGGCAGCTGCGCAAATGACTGCAGATTTAAGTATGAACTCTACGCCAAAAACGAAGAGAGCGGTGTGCTTTTTCGCTTAGAAGAGGACGAAAGCGGCACTCATATTATGAACTCAAAAGATCTTTGTCTCATCTCTCACATCAAAGATATCGTTAATAGTGGCGTGATAGATAGCTTAAAAATAGAAGGTCGCACAAAAAGCGAGTACTACGCAGCTTGTACAGCAAGAGCCTATAAAATGGCGATAGATGATGCGTTAAATGATAAATTTAACGCACAAATTTATGAAAATGAGATAAATACGCTGAAAAATCGCGGCTTTACGGACGGCTACTTGGTGCATAGGCCTTATGAGCGAATAGATACGCAAAATCATGTTAGCAGCCTAGAAGAGGGCACACATCAGGTAAATGCCATAAGCGAAGATGGCGAATTTTTTAAGTGTAAATATAAAATTTTTCCAGGCAATAGCTACGAGATCGTGGCTCCTACTGGATCGGTTATAGAAGATGGTGAAAATGAAATTTCTGAGATTTATTCACAAGATGGTAAGAAATTTATCAAATTTAAACAGCTCATCACCAAAAAAGGTAAGGTCATGAGTGAAATTCACAGTGGCAATGAAAACGAGATAAATCTTGGTGTTAAGCTGCCAAAATTTAGCTTTTTGAGGGAGAAAATATGAAATTTGTTTCTATTATAATGGGAAGTAAAAGCGACTATGAGATCGTTAGCGAGGCGGCAAAGACTCTTGAAAAATTTGGCGTAAAATATGAACTGATAATCAGCTCAGCTCACAGAAGTCCAAAAAGAACGAGCGAGTACGTCGCAAATGCAGAAAAAAAAGGCGCAAAAGTCTTCATCGCAGCTGCTGGTATGGCGGCTCACCTAGCTGGAGCTATCGCTGCAAATACTACAAAGCCAGTGATCGGCATACCAATGGCTGGCTCAGCTCTTAGCGGCGTTGATGCACTTTACTCAACTGTACAAATGCCAAGTGGCATGCCAGTGGCAACTCTAGCTATCGGCAAGGCTGGTGCTATAAATGCGGCCTATTTGGCAGTGCAAATTTTAGCCCTTGAAGATGATAGTCTGGCAAGTGCTCTAAAAGCTGATAGAGAGGCGAAGGTAAAGGCCTTGGAGGAAGACTCTTCAAAGGTTGAAGTGATACTGTAAAAAGGAGAAGCGGTGCAGACCTATCTTGGAGTTGATGAATTTTGCAAACTTGTGCACTTGGAGCGTGAAGTTATCGAAGATATGATAAATCGTGGCGTTTTGAAAACCAAAGAGGAAAATGGAGAAATTTTGATAGAAGCGAGCGAAGGAACGATGAGTGCTGTGCCTAGTGTTTCGCAAAATTTATCTATGCAACCGCAAGGCCAAGATGGTATCAGCTTTGTTGAAAAGACGATTGGAACGATATTAAATTTACACGAAAAGGTGCTTGACGCAAAGGATGAGACGCTTGAAACTTTAAGAAATGAGAATAAATTTTTAAAAGAGGCGCTCATTTCGATGCAAGAACTCTATGATGAGGATAGAAAAACGGTCGAGACGCTTACAAAACAGCTTAAAATTTCACAAGATGAAGTTGAATTTCTAAAACGAAAATACAAGCTCATGTGGAACCAAGCGGTTGAAAATTTTAATGGACAAAAGTAGTTTATGAAGATTATAAATTTAGAGGAAAGCTTTGAAATTTTCGGAGTAAAAACTCGTACTAAAAATGAAGACGAGATAGGCGGCGAGGGTAAAATTCCAGCTTTATGGTCTAAATTTATGAGTGAGCACTACGATGGTAAGAGCGAAATTTATAGCGTTTACTACAACTATGAAAGTGATCTTAATGGACATTACGATAACTTCATCGGCACAAGATCAAGCCACAAAAGTGATAAAATTTTAGAGATAAAAAGTGGCAAATATGCTGTTTTTAGTTTTGCAAGAGAGCCGCAAAACATAGCAAAATTTTGGGGTGAAATTTGGAAATATTTTGAAAGTAGTGAGCTAAAAAGAGCCTATGAAACAGATTTTGAGCTTTACGGCAGCGATGAGATAAAATTTTTTATATCTATTTTAGGTTAGGAAAAATGAATAAAAAAAACAGTAGTTCAATCTTAAGTTTTATCGAAAATTTTGGTAACAAATTGCCAAATCCAACTATGCTTTTTATATATCTTTCGATTATTACGATAATAATATCGTTTGTATTAGAAAAGATTGGCGTTGGCGTAAGCTATCAGGCTATCAAAGATGGACAAATATCACAGCTTAATGCAAATGTTATAAATTTGCTTTCTGCTGATAGTCTTAGATCTTTTGTTTCGTCTGTACTTAAAAATTTTACTAGTTTTTATCCTTTGGGAGTAGTCTTTGCAATTATTCTAGGTATTGGTATTGCAGACAAGTCCGGACTTTTGTCAGCGCTTATGACAAAGATTGCCTTAAAATCTTCCAAAATATGGGTAACTCCAATCGTTATTTTTCTTGGTGTAATGTCAAATGTTGCTTCCTCTGTTGGCTATGTTGTGCTAATCCCGCTTGGAGCTATTTTATTTGCTGGATTTGGTCGTCATCCAATTGCTGGATTAGCTGCTGCTTTTGCTGGTGTTAGCGGTGGTTGGTCGGCAAATTTATTAATCGGTACAAATGACCCAATGTTTGCGGCATTTTCTATGCAAGCAGCTAGCGTGTTAAATCCAGATTATGTAGTACTAGCAACTGCAAATTGGTATTTTATGATCGCTTCGACATTTTTGATCGTATTTGTTGGCTGGTTTGTAACGGATAAAATCATAGAGCCTAGGCTTGGTAAATTTGATTTTTTAGGTGATTTTAGTCTAAAAGAGCATAGAGAGATAAGTGCAGAGCAAAAACGTGGCTTAAAATTTTCACTAATAGCGTTAATTGTTTTTGTGATTTTATTGCTTGTGGCTATTTTGCCTTCAGGCTCTTTATTTGGAGCAAAAGGCAATGAAAGCTTTATGAAATCTACTTTTATGCATTCTATTGTTGTTTTTATGATGTTACTTTTTATAGTGGTAGGTGTCGCTTACGGTGTAGGTGCTAGGAGTATAAAAAGCAGTAATGACGCCATAAAATTTATGGAGCAATCTATTTCTGAGCTATCAGGATTTTTGGTTTTGATATTTTTTGCAGCCCAATTTACATATCTTTTTAATACCTCAAATATTGGGCTAGTACTTTCTATCAAAGGTTCTATTTTTCTAAAAGAGATCGGGTTAACTGGACTTAGCCTTATCATAGTTTTTATTTTCTTGATCGCTTTTATAAATTTATTTATAGCTGTTGATTCTGCAAAGTGGGCGATGATGGCTCCGATTTTTGTACCAATGTTTATGAACCTTGGACTCTCACCAGAGCTTACACAGGCTGCTTTTAGAATAGGCGACTCTACTACAAATATCATAACGCCTTTGATGCCATTTTTTGTTTTGATAGTAGCTTTTATGCAAAAATACAATAAAGAGTTAAAAATCGGATCAGTAATTTCCATTATGCTTCCTTATACGGTTGCATTTTTAATTTCTTGGACAGCGCTAATATCATTTTGGTACATTTTTGATCTACCACTAGGACCCGGCGCAGTTATACACTATGTAAAGTAAAATTTTAAAAGGAAAGCAATGACATTTTCACAAATAATATTAACCCTTCAAAACTATTGGCAAGAGCAAGGTTGCGTTATACTTCAGCCATACGACATGCCAGCAGGTGCGGGCACCTATCACCAAGCGACTTTTTTAAGAAGCCTCGGACCAAAGCCGTGGGCTACTGCATACGTTGCCCCATCTCGCCGCCCGACTGATGGTAGGTACGGCGAAAACCCAAACCGCCTAGGCGCTTATTATCAGTTTCAGGTACTTATAAAACCAAGTCCAGAAAATATCCAAGAGCTTTATTTAAAAAGCCTTGAAAAGCTTGGGTTAAATTTAAAAAATCACGACATCCGCTTCGTCGAGGATAACTGGGAGAGCCCAACGCTGGGCGCTTGGGGGCTAGGCTGGGAGGTCTGGCTAGACGGCATGGAGGTGACGCAGTTTACGTATTTTCAACAAGTGGGTGGCATCGCATGCGAGCTGATCTCTGGTGAGATAACATACGGCCTTGAACGTTTGGCCATGTATCTCCAAGACGTAAATAGTGTCTACGACATCGTTTGGGATGACAGGGATGGAAGCATCGTAACCTACGCCGATGTACACAAGCAAGGCGAGTATGAGTGGAGTAAATATAACTTTGAAGTGGCAAATGTTGATATGCTTTTTAACCAGTTTGAAAATGCATTTAACGAGTGCAAACGCTGCTTAGAGGCTAAAATTTCACTGCCAGCGTATGATTATTGCATGCTTGCGGCTCATACTTTTAATGTCCTTGATGCACGTGGAGCGATAAGTGTAACACAAAGGCAAGACTACATCTTAAAAATTCGTGAGCTTGCAAAAGAGTGTGCACTGACCTACAAAGAAAGCTTGGAACAAAAGTAAAATTTGATGAAAATAGCTGAAATTTATAAAATTTTAGATGAAATTTGCCCGTTTGCGAGTCAAGAGTCTTGGGATAATAGTGGCCTACAAGTTGGCTCATTTGATAGCGAATTTGAGCGAATTTATCTAAGTCTTGATTTGGATAGTAAACTTTTGCAAAATGTCTTGCCAAATTCGCTCATCATCACTCACCATCCGCTCATTTTTAAGGGGCTAAAGAGCTTAGACTACAGTTTTTATCCAAGCTCTCTCATAAGAGAGATGATGATAAAAAATATCTCGCTCATCTCGCTTCATACAAATGCCGATCTTACCTTTTTAAATGAAAAATTTGTGACGCAGGTTTTGGGACTTGAAATTTCAAGCAAAGAGGGTTTTTTGATCTACGCTGATGTGAAGATGAAATTTAGTGAGCTTTGCAAATTTGTAAAAGAAAAACTTGGATTAGAAATTTTAAGAGTGGTTCATGCAAAAGATGAAATTTCTAAAATTTGTATCTGCACCGGAAGTGGCGCAGATCTCATCCAAGATGTAAAAGCAGACGTCTTTTTAACGGGTGATCTAAAGTATCACCAAGCTCTTTATGCAAAGGAAAACGGGCTAAATTTAATCGATATAAATCACTATGAAAGTGAACGTTACTTTGGTGATTTTTTAGCAAAATATTTGCAAAATCTGAAAATTGAAGTTATAATACGCAATTCTAAAAATCCATTTACATATTGCTAACAAAAAAGGAAACATTATGAATAAATACTTACAACAATTAGTTGAATTATCTGATCTTGATAAACAAATAGATGGCTTTATACCACGCATTCAAGACATAGAAAAGGCTTATAAAAATATAGAAGAAGAGTGCGAAACCATAACGGTTAATATAGAAAGACTAGATGAAGAGGTAAATGACTTAAAGTCTCAAAAATCAGGCACGAATGCTCATATTGCCGAGTTTAGTGCGAAGATAAAAGATGTAGCTAAAAAAAGCTCAAGCGCAAAAAGCGAAAAGGAGATAAAAGCTCTAAGTCTTGAAGAGGATATTGCAAAAGAACAACTTGAGGCTGCAAATGAAGAGATTGCCAGACTTGAGAAGCTAATAGATAGTAAAAATAGTCAAAAAGATGAGCTTGGTGCAAAAAAAGCTGAGCTTGAGGAGAATTTAAAAAATATAAAAAGCAAAACTTCATCTGAGCTTGAAAATATCGGGAAAGAACGTGAAGAAGTTTATGCTAAAAAAGACAAGCTTATCGCCACTATGAATCAAAAAATTCTCGCATTTTATGAAAAAATTAGAAAATGGGCTCATAACACAGCCGTTGTTCCTGTAAAAAAACAAGCTTGTTATGGTTGCTTTATGCAGATAAATGACAAAACTTTCTCTGCTGTTATCAAGGGCGAAGATATCGTTACATGTCCGCATTGTGGCAGAATTTTATACAAACAAGAGCAATAACACATTTCGTGATAATAATATATTACTTTCTAGCCTCAATACTCTATCTCTTTGGGGCTATCTTTTTATTTTTTTTAAGTTTTAAAAAAAAGTATCATAAGTCGATTCCAGCACGTTTTTTTCTATTTAATAATCCTAAATTTCAAGATGCAGATGTGCATTTTCACGCTTGCTCATTTGGCGAGGTGCAAGCACTCAAACCATTGATACAAAAATTTGAGAGCAAGGCTATAAGCGTAGTGACAAATACCGGCTTTGAAGCAGCGAGTAAAATTTACTCAAACACGAGATTTTTACCATTTGAAATTTTCTTGCCATTTTGGCTAAAAAAGAGCAAAATTTTAGTCATTTTTGAGGCTGAGCTTTGGCTTATGCTAGTTTTTATGGCAAAACTAAAAGGCAGCCGTGTGATACTGATAAACGCTAGAATTTCAGATAGAAGCTACAAAAGCTACTTGAAATTTGGCTTTTTTTACAGATATCTTTTTAAATTTATAGATAAAATTTACGCCCAAAGCGAGCTTGATAAAGAGCGCCTAAAGTCACTTGGGGCAGGTGAAATAGATGTCACTGGCAATATAAAAGCTGCATTTTTGCCAAGTGTGAGTAAAATTTATGAAAAACCAAAAGCTAGAGTGATCGTGCTAGCAAGCACGCATGCTGGCGAAGAAGAGATGATTTTGCAAAATTTAAATTTAAAAGAAAACGATCTTTTAATTATCGCACCACGCCACCCTGAGAGATTTTCAGAAGTGGAAAAGTTAGCAGCCGAATACGCTAAAAGGTATGGCTTTTGTTTTGCGAAATTTAGCCAAACACATAAATTTGAAGCAAAGATAAATTTACTTGATACTCTTGGTGAACTTGTAAATGTTTATGCTATTAGCGATATAGTCGTGCTTGGAGGCAGTTTTGTGCCAAATATCGGCGGCCATAATCCAATCGAGTGTGCACAATTTAACCCAGTGATAATCAGCGGCGAGTTTATATTTAACCAAAAGGCGTTATTTAGCCTAGTTGAAAACATCTATATTGCAAAAGCTAGCGAGATTGTCGGCATAATGGATGGTGAGGCCAAAAAGAGCAGGATAGCCGTGCAAGCAAGCGCTGATGCGATCATAGAAGATATAAGGAGCACTTTATGAGTGAAGAAAAAGCATATAAAATTTTAGCCAAACAAAAAAACATCTCAAATAACGAGGCAAAGGAGCTAATCGACAGTGGACTAGTCTATGCCAAGGGGCAAAAGGTGATGATCGCTCGTGCTTTAATGAGTGAAAATACTAAATTTAGTGTCGAAGAGATGCCAAAGCCAAGCGTTATCTTTGAAGATGAAAATTTGATAGCCATTAGTAAGCCAGCTGCCGTGACTAGCGAAAAAATCAGTCAAATTTATAAATTTCCACTCCTTCATAGACTCGATAAGGACACAAGCGGCGTGCTACTTCTTGTCAAAAATGACGATTTTGCGAGTCTTGCCATAAATGAGTTTAAAAAGATGAAGGTTGAGAAAATTTACGTGGCCGCAGTTAGGGGCATCATGAGCGAGGAAGTGGTCGTAAATGAGCCGATCTTAACGATAAAAAATAAAAATGGCGCCATTTCAAAGATCTCAAAAGATGGCAAAGAGGCGATCAGTGAAATTTCGCCACTCATGGTTGTTGGCAAAAAAACGCTTGTAAAAGTTGCCATAAAAACAGGCAGAACACACCAGATAAGAGTACATTTGGCTAGTTTAAATTTACCTATCGTTGGCGATGAGAAATACGGTAAAAATAGGGCAAATAGAATGTTTTTGCATGCCTATTCTATCGCTCTTTTAAACTATAAATTTAAAGCGCTGATCCCAAAAGAATTTAACTCTCTTGGATTTGAGCTATCTAATAAATTTGAAATTTAAAGAGCAATAAAGAAATTTTTTAGTAATATACGCCCTTTAATAACAACTTGGAAAGGTGATTGGTGTTCGAACAAATTAGCGAGTCTTTTAGATTAGCCGTTAGCAAGATACGTTTTGTAGATGATGAAAAAGCTCTAAAAAACGCACTTGACGTGCTTAAAAAAGCTCTTTTAAAAGCCGATGTTCACCACAAAGTCACCAAAGATCTACTCGCATCTATCGAAAGCGAACTAAAGCAAACTGGCGTTGGTCAAAAGAATTTCTTGGATGCGATCAAGTCAAATTTAACGACTATCTTAACAGCTCCTGGCAACCAAGGCTTTGTCTATGCGTCAGTTGCACCGACCATTGTTTTAATGGCTGGCTTGCAAGGTAGCGGTAAAACAACGACAACTATCAAACTTGCAAACTATCTAAAACTAAGAAAGAAAAAAGTTTTAGTTGCAGCTTGTGATTTGCAAAGATTAGCGGCGGTTGAGCAGCTAAGACAGCTCTGCGTTGCAAATGAGATCGATCTTTTTTATATAGAAAATGAAAACAACTCTATAAAAGTAGCTAAAGAGGCATTAGAAAAAGCAAAAAGTGGTCTTTATGACGTGCTTTTAGTGGATACCGCTGGTCGTCTTGCGATCGATGAAAAGTTGATGCAAGAGATAAAAGATATAAAAAATGCGATAAATCCACATGAAATTTTCTACGTGGCTGACGCTATGAGTGGTCAAGACGCCGTAAAAACAGCTACAAGTTTTAATGAAATTTTGGGAATTTCTGGAGTTATCCTTTCTAAATTTGATTCTGACTCAAAGGGTGGTGTAGCTATTAGTATCGCAAAACAGCTAAATATCCCACTTAGATTTGTCGGTACTGGTGAAAAAGTTGCTGATATCGAGAGTTTTATACCAGACCGTATTGTAAGCCGTATAATGGGCGAGGGTGACTTAGCTACTTTGGTTGAGAAAACATCGACTATTATAGATGAAAAAGAAGCGAAACGTCTAAATCAAAAGATAAAAAAAGGTCAGTTTAACTTTAACGACTTTTTAGATCAAATGGAAAGCGTTAAAAAGCTTGGTAGTATGAAGTCTTTGATGGGGATGATACCTGGTCTTTCAAATATTGCAAATCAGATAAAAGATATAGATCTTGATAATTCAAAAGAAATTTTACATATTAAGGCTATGATAAACTCTATGACGCAAAAAGAGCGTGAAAATCCTGAACTTTTGAATAATAGTAGAAAAAGACGTTTAGCGGCTGGTTCTGGACTTTCTCAGATAGAGGTAAATCGATTTTTAAAGCAGTTTGAAAATGCCTCAAAACTTGCTAAGAAATTTTCAGGAAAAGGTGGAGCAAAAGGACTTGTAAATATGCTTTCTCAAGCAAATCTTAAAAGACCTGTTTGATAAAAGGGTTTAAATTTGGATATTTGTTATCCAAATTTAAGCTTTATTTAAAAACAAGAGGAGAAATATAATATGGCAACAGTAGTAAGACTAACAAGAATGGGACGTAAGAAAAGACCTTTTTATCGTATAGTTGTTACAGATAGTAGAAAAAGACGTGATAGTGGCTGGATAGAAAGTATTGGCTATTACAACCCTATGGTTGAGCCAAATGTTATAAATTTCAACAAAGAGAGATTAGATTACTGGAAAAGCGTTGGTGCTAAACTTAGCGATAGAGTTGCACAAATTACAAAATAATGGTTAAAAATTTTTTATACGAATACGCCAAGTTGATTGCTGATTTTCCTGATAAAGTAAGTGTTGATCGTCAGGAACTTGGTGAAAATTTTGTTGAAATTATCATAAATGCTGACAAGATTGATACTGGAAAACTTATCGGTAAAGACGGCAAAATGATAAATGCTATAAAGACCGTTATTATTGGTTGTAAAGCCAAAGATAATACAAGCTATAGGGTAACGGTAAAAGCTATTGAATAGTGATATTGTTGAAGTCGCTACTATCGGAAGATGTGTTGGTTTAAGGGGTTATTTAAAACTTCACAACAAGAGCGACTTTCCAGAACAGTATAAAAAAGGTGCAACCTTTTTTTATAAAAACAATGATCAGCTTACCATAAAAGACTATAACAGACAAAAAGAGCTGGTTTTGTTTGAAAATTTTGATGACTTAGATCTTGCTAAGACGCTAGTAAATAAAACTATCTACACCACAAAAGAACTCACTAGAAAAAACTGCAAATTAAAAAAAGATGAATTTTTTCAATTTGATATTATAGGTTTAAGGGTTGTAGAAAATGGAGAAATTTTAGGTATTGTAGAAGATATTCAGGACAATTTTGCTAATTCGCTTTTATATATAAAAACAGATGAAAGACTTATTGCTAATGGCAAGCCAAGGAATTTTTACATTCCATATTTAGAGCATTTTATCGTAAGTGTAAATTTGGATAGTGGAGAGGTTTTAGTAAAAGGTTCGAAAGACATCTTAGAAAATTCATGAAATTTACATTTATTACACTTTTTGAAAATTTAGTCAAACCTTATTTTAGTGATTCTATTTTAAAACGTGCAATTGGTAATAAATTTATTGAAATTGATTTTATAAATCCAAGAAATTTTACCAAAGATAAGCATAATAAAGTCGATGATTATATGATAGGAGGCGGAGCAGGGCTTTTAATGTTTCCGCAGCCCTTAGATGAGTCGATCAAATTTTTAAAAGAAAAAGATAAAAATGCTCATGTGATATTTTTGATGCCAGCTGGTAAAAAATTTAGCCAAAATGATGCAAAGAGGCTTTCTAAAAAAGACCATATTTGCTTTGTTTGTAGCAGATATGAGGGGCTTGATGAACGTGTTGTTGAGCTTTGGGCGGATGAAATTTTTTGCATAGGTGATTTTATTTTAACTGGCGGTGAGCTGCCTGCGCTTTGTATGAGCGACGCTATATCAAGAAATATTCCTGGGATTTTAGGAAACGATATGAGTCTTGAAGTGGAGAGTTTTGAGGATAATTTGCTTGAAGCTCCATCTTTTACAAAACCTGATAATTTTAAATCTCTCTTTGTAGTTTCAGAGTTTTTAAAGGGTAATCATGCTAAAATCCACAACTTAAAAAACAAGATGGCTCACTGCAAAACAAGGTACTTTCGCCCTGATTTATATCAAAAGCTAAAGCCACATAAATAAGGAAAAACATGAGAAATAAATACATTGAGGCGTTTGAAAATGCTCAAATTGCTGGTAAAAATATCCCTGACTTCCGTGCAGGAGATACATTGCGTGTGGCTACTCGTATTCACGAGGGAGACAAAACGAGAATTCAAAATTTTGAAGGCATTTGTATAGCTAGACGTGGTAGCGGCACTGGCGAAACATTTATCATCAGGAAAATCGGTGCTAACAGTGTTGGTGTTGAGAGAATTTTCCCAATATTTAGTGATTCTATCGAAGAGATAAAGGTTCTTAGAAAAGGTCGTGTTAGAAGAGCTAAACTATTCTACCTACGTGAACTACGTGGTAAAGCTGCTAAAATCCGCGAACTTAGAAAATAATTCTACTATCTGTCCTGAAGTCTATTCAGGACTTTTAATCTTCTTTTTAAATTTAATTTTTTTAATTTTTTTTGTTTTTTAATATTAAAAAATCTATTTATTTTTATTGTTTTTACCGCTAGGCTATAAAAATTTAAAATATATAAAAAATTTCTATATAAAGTTTCAGATACCTTATATACTAAATTTATTTATTTTCTACTTCTTCTTATTTGTATACCAAAATAAAAAAATAACACAACAAAGAATTACTCCAAGCATTATTGATACAACTATCATGGTAGCATTTTTAGTTTCATTAAATGGCAAGCCTTGTGTATTCATACCAAAAAAACCAGTTATCAGATTTAGTGGTAGCATTACAGCCGATATCATTGTTAAAATGTAAATGTTTTGATTGATTTTGTCGTTTTTTATACTTTGTATAAATGTATAAATATCATCGATTCTGCAGGCATATTCATTAGCCATTGTTCTAAAAACATTTGCCTCATGAGTACTATTTTTAAGCTCTTTTTTTAAATTTTGTTGCTCGCTTTGACAAATCGAAAGTGTCTCATAAAAGTGAGATATCTTGTTTTGAAATTTTCTAATCTCATATTTTAAAAAGTGATGTCTTTTGATAAATTTATTAAAGTTTTTTCGACTAGCATAAATTTTTTCATACTCGTTTAGCTCTTCTTGATGTTCTAAAATTTTGTTTGCATATTCATTACATAGTTTTTTAAGAGCCGCTTCAAACTCGTTTTTATCGCATTCGTGATCAAAGTCTTCTTTGTAAATTTTGCCATTTTTAAATAAAAATTTATAGCTTTGCTTTTGCGTGAAAGAAACAAGCAAAATATAGTCGTATTCATCGCCATAAAAATATCCACAAACTGAACTTTTATAACTCATTTTTTACCCTTTTAGCATAAAAATTTTTCTTAAATTTAGTAAATTCGCCTCTTTCTATCGCCTCTCTCATCTCTTTCATCAAATTTAGATAGTAGTGCAGGTTGTGAAGGCTTGCCAGTCTAAAAAACGTTAGCTCTCTTGCCTTAAAAAGGTGGTTTAGATAGCCTCTTGAGTAGCGCTTGCAGGTGTAGCACTGGCACTCTGGATCGATTGGCATATGGTCATTTATAAATTTAGCTGATTTTATATTTATCTTGCCAAAGCTGGTAAAAAGCGTACCGTTTCTTGCATTTCTTGTTGGCATGACGCAGTCAAACATATCAACGCCTCGCTCCACGTTTTCCACGAGATCTTCAGGCGTGCCAACACCCATTAGATAGCGAGGTCTAAGCTCATCCATAAATGGCATAACCGCCTCAACCGTGTCATACATCGCCTCATTACTCTCGCCAACGCTAAGACCTCCTATGGCAAGGCCGTCAAATGGCATCTCATTTAAAGCTTCGGCACAAAATTTACGTGCATCGTAATCTGTTCCACCCTGAACGATACCAAAGATATTTTGGTTTAGTCCAATGCCCTTGTTTTGCATAAATTTATGATAATTAATCGCCTCTTTTGCCCATTTTATCGTTCGTTTTATGCTTAGATCGATCCTCTTTGGCTCAGCAGGTAGGGCAACCAAATCATCAAGTATCATCATAATATCGCTACCTAGATCGTACTGCGTGTCAAGAACAGATTTTGGCGTAAAATAGTGCGTGCTGCCGTCGATATGGCTTTTAAATTTTATCCCACCATCATCATTTTTGGTGTTTGATCTAAGCGAAAATGCCTGAAAACCACCGCTATCTGTTAAAAACGAGCGATCAAATTTAGAAAATCCATGCAGTCCGCCAAACTCACGCACGACCTTGCTGCCAGGGCGCAGGTACATGTGGTAGGTGTTTGCTAAAATGATCTTTGCGTCTAAAATTTCGCTCATATCAAAGGCGTCAAGGCTTTTGACTGCGCCAACCGTGCCAACTGGCATAAAAACTGGCGTTTGTATCACGCTGTGGGCTGTGGTAAGCACGCCACGCCTTGCGTTGCCATCTTTTTTTATAACTTCAAATTTCATCTAAGTCCTTAAATTTTTTGATTTTTTATTTTAACAAAATTTATAATATAATCCAGAAATTTTAAGGCAAAGGAACTTTTTGCAAAAGAGAAATGATATCGTTTTTACCGAAGCAAACGGCACTGCGACCATAAAATTTGCAGGTGAGTTTAGCTACAAAGAGGCTAAAAATTTACAAAGCATTTTTAAAAAAATCCAAAAGCTTAACGGCAATGTTAAATTTGACTTTAGCGAGCTAAAGAGCATTGATTACGCTGTTTTGATCCTTTTAAAAAACACTCTAAATGGCAAGAAATTTGAGATCATCACAAATGACGAGAAGATAAAGGCGATGGGCGAGCTGCTAAATGACGAGAAGATCGACTTTAGATATATGCCACCGCACAATAGCCTAAATTTTTTCTCACGCTTGGGAGAGAAAATTTGCGAGGGATTTGTAAATTTAGTTGAGTTTGGCTCGTTTTTGGGTGAGTTTTTGATAAAAAGCGTCAAAATTTTACTTAATCCTGCAAATTTAAGGTTTAGAGAATTTAGCAACTATATAAAAGATGGCGGTGTAAATGCCGTTTTTATCGTATCACTCACCGCTTTTTTGATAGGCGTCGTGCTTGCATATCTTGGTAGTGCGATGCTTGCAAGCTTTGGGGCAAGTATATTTATAGTCGAGATCATGGGGATGCTGACGCTTAGAGAAGTGGCTCCGCTTATAGCTGCTATCGTTATTGCAGGTAGGTCTGCTTCTAGTTTTACTGCACAAATAGGCGCCATGAAGCTAACTGAAGAGATAGATGCGATGAAGACGATGGGATTTGAGCCGTTTAACTTTTTGGTGCTACCGCGCATCATCGCCATGGTGCTTTGTGTGCCTGTCATTATCTTTATAGCTGATGCGATAAGCATTTTAGGACAGATGATCATTTGTCAAACGATACTTGATATCAGTTTTAGCGACTATCTTAATAGATTTCGCGAGATGGTCGAGCTTAGGCACTTTGCTGTTGGTATGATAAAGGCTCCGTTTTTTGGCGCTGTTATAGCGATCATTGGGTGCATGAGGGGATTTGGCGTTAGTCAAAACGCCCAAAGCCTTGGAGCGATGACAACCGTTAGCGTTGTAAATGCGATATTTTGGGTCATTGCGCTTGACGCCTTTTTCGCGATAATTTTTATGTGGCTAAAGATATGAACGAGATAATAGTTGGAAAAAACATAACGACAAGTTATGGCGATAAGATAATGCACGATAATGTGAGCTGGAGCGTCAAAGAGGCTGAAATTTATGGCTTTTTGGGCGGTAGTGGCACTGGTAAAACGACGCTAATGAAGACGATGATATATCTAAAAAAGCCAAATAATGGCGATATAACGTTTGACGGCGTCAATATGTGGAAAAGTAGCCAACAAGAACAACAAGATATAAAGCTAAAAAGTGGGACGATGTTTCAGTTTGGAGCGCTTTATAGCTCGATGACGATCCTTGATAACGTGGGCGTTTTGCTTCATGAGTACTCTAAATTTAACAAGCGCCAGATCGATGAGATAGCGATGTTTTGGATACAAAAAGTGGGGCTAAAAAAAGAGGTCTCAATGCTCTATCCAAGCGAGCTAAGTGGCGGTATGAAAAAAAGAGCCGCACTTGCAAGAGCCTTGGTGCTAAGCCCTAGGGTGCTATTTTTAGACGAGCCAAATAGTGGCCTTGATCCAGTTAGCTCACGCCAGATGGATGCACTCATAAAAGAGCTTCGTGATAGCATCGGCGTGACTGTTGTCATGGTGACGCATGATGCGGATAGTATTTTTGATATTTTGGATAGATTTTTGATAATAGATAACAAAAAGATAGCCTTTGAGGGAGATATAAAAGAGCTTGAGTATCTTGAAAATAACCCGCTTGAAGAGCTATTTAAAATGAGGAAAAAGTAGATGGAAAATAGAAATTCTTATACCATTGTCGGCATGTTTTTTATAGCCTGCCTTACAGCATTTGCCATATTTATCTGGTGGATGACTAGCAAAAATAATACAAAGGTTGATTTTAAGGAGTATTACATCCACACAAGCGAGCTGCCAAGCGGCTTAAAAGTGGACTCTACGGTTAAATTTATCGGCGTGCCAGCAGGAAGCGTTAGCGATATAAATTTTGTCGATGACAAAAACGCTCTTATAAACATCACGATGAAGATAAGAGAGGATCTGCCTATCAAGGCTGACAGTATTGCAAGTATTGAAGTTCAGGCTATTAGTGGCGTTGCTAGTATAAATATAAGCCGTGGCACTAAGGATTTTTCACCAGATCAAAAGCCTATCTTGCAGCTTGAAGAGAGCTTGTTTTCAAAACTTGGAAACAATGCAGAAAACATCACTTTAAAGATAAATCAAACACTCGATAAAGTAGATAACTTTTTCTCTCCTGAAAATATCGAACACGTTGAGTCGATCCTTAAAAATATTGATAAATTTACACAAGTTTTAACAGATGAGGAGGGATTAAGCGAGGTTGATAGTATCGTTAAAAATGTGAAAAATTTTACAGATAGTTTAAACAAAACCGACACAAAAGAGCTTGTTAAAAATTTAAACACTCTAATTTCAAATGCAAACCAAGTTTTTATATCGGCAAATTCGGCTATTAATGGATATAATTCGTTGCAAGAACTTATCACCGCAAAAGCAAAAGACGGCGAGTACGACCTTAGAAATACAGTTGGACCGTTATTAAGAGAAGCGAGTGATTTTTTAAATGGATTTGACAAGACGCTTCGGGAGTTTAGAGGTGCGCTTCAAAGACTCGAAGATAATCCTTACGAGTTTTTCTTCACAAATCCGGTCTTAAACGACAAAGGAGATAAGAAATGAGAAATTTGATATACATAGCGACTGCTTTTTTCTTTTTTGGCTGCTCACTAAAGACAGATGTACCGCAAGCTACGATGTATGAAATCCACTATTCAAACAAAGAGTGCTCAGCTGAAAACAAGCAAAAAGAGCTAAAAAATGTCTTCATAGAAAATGTGAGTGCTCTTGATATGGTTGATACTAGAAAAATTTTGATTGTGGCTGAGAATAATAAAATCAGATACCTAAGCGATGCTAAATTTGTCTCTGAGCCAAGCGAAATGGTCTATAAATCGCTTGTAAAAGGGCTTTATTCAAACTGTGCTGCTAAGCCGATATTTTCACCAAATGCAAAAGATCTTAGACTAAAAGTAAGCATCATCTCTCTTCAAATAAGAGGTGACAAGGCCGAAGTTTCGCTAGCTTATGAGCTATTCAATGCAAACACTTCGCTAAAATCAGGTATGATTACAAAAGAAATTTTCTGCCCAGATCCAAGCTCAAGTACTATTTTTGATACGATAAATAAGGCTACAAATTTAGCAATCGACACACTAATCTCTGAAATAATCTCTTAAATTTTCTTGGCTGTAAATTTCTAAATTTATAGCCAAAATAGCTTATTTTAAAGACCTTTTGTTATAATGTGAGCTTTAAAATACGGAGAATTGATGAAGAAAATTTTAATAATCGCAGATGGAACTTTCGCAAGAAATTTTTTAAACAGATTGCTTGAAACAAAATCAAATTTGCATCACTATATCGTTGTTTCAAGTGAGGATTACAGTCAAAAATCAAATTATGAAAATTTTACATTTTACCAGTTTGATCCAACTAGCCTCTCAAAGCTAAAAAGCGTGAGCGATGGCTATTTTAGTCAGTTTTGTATAGTTTGCGATGATAAAAATGAGGCGATTGCTGTTTATGAAAATTTAAGACAGATCAGCACAAAGACCGAGACTGTTTTTATGAGCTCATGGGAGCTTGATGAGGAGCATAAAGAGATATTTGCAAAAGATAAGCATTTAGATGTTGTTGATATCAGAGATATTGCAGCTTCAAGGCTTATGGATTATTTACCTGATCTGCCGGTTTTGGCTGATAATATCGGTCTTAGCGAGGGTGAGATCATGGAGGTTAAGGTACCAATAGGTAGCTCTTATATGTATCGTCACATCAGCTCGGTAGCTCAGAAAAAATGGCGAATAGCTCTCATATATCGAGGCAGCGAGATCATCTTGCCAAAGCCAAATATAATGATACAACCAAGCGATATTTTGCTAATTGTCGGCGATCCAAACGTACTTCAAAATGTTTACCGTTCTATTAAACGCGAGAGCGGTCAGTTTCCAAGTCCATTTGGCAGCAACATCTATGCACTAATCGATATGAAATCAATGAGCAAAGAGCGCGTTGGCAAGCTTATAGAAGATAGTCTATATATGCACTCAAAGCTAAATAACAAACGCCTTATTTTTAGAGTTATAAACGCGACTTTGGGTGAAAATTTAGAGAGACTAAAGGCTATAAAAGAGAAAAATATTCTTGTTTTGATGGATTATTTCAACAGCGACAATAAAGAGATCAAATCAGATGTCGCAAAGCACGACATAGGGCTAATCTTAAGTGATGATAAGTACTTTTTTAAATTTCAAAAGCTCTTTTATAAGCTCAAGCTTCCAGTGCTAAAAACAGGCAAAATTTTGCTTTCAAATATAAAAGAGGGCGTGATACTTGGCGATCAAAGTCAAGAAGTGGAGAATCAATCAGCCGTGATAACAGACTGCTGTGCACAGCTTGATTTGGAGATGAAATTTTACTATTTTGATAATAAGCATAGCGATGATGAAGCGTTAAGAGAGCATTTTGAGAGCATTAGCGCGCTATTTTCTAAGCGTATAAAGATAGAAAATCACAATCTTAAAAATCCGCTTGTAAAACTAAAAAATACAAAAGATTTGCTTCATTTTGTGATGTTTAGCAAAAGCGTGGCAAATGGTGGGACATTTGCCTTTTTATCGACAAATTTAAATAGGCTTTATAAAAAACTAAGCCAAAACGCACAGCTTTTTGTGCCAGTAAGTGAGTAAAAATGCAGATAAACTTAAACCTTAAAGAAAAGGCGTCAAGCTATAAAATTTATATAAACGAGCTTGAGAGACTAGAGCTAAAAGGCAAGGTTGGCATCGTTACAAACGCTAAAGTAGCGGGCCTTCATCTTGAAAAGCTACTTAGTGTTTTAAAATGCGATGAGAAATTTATTATAAGTGTGCCTGACGGCGAAGAGTATAAAAACCTTGAAACGATAGAGCAAATTTTAGAGCAGTTTTTTGTGAGTAAATTTGATCGCTCATCTACACTAATTGCCTTTGGTGGTGGCGTCATAAGCGATATGACTGGCTTTGCGGCGAGCATCTATGAAAGGGGGATAAATTTCATAAACATCCCAACTACGCTTCTAGCGCAAGTTGATGCTAGTGTTGGCGGAAAAACGGGTGTAAATAACAAATTTGGCAAAAATTTAATAGGCTCATTTTATCAGCCAAAGGCGGTTTTTTGTGAGATAAATTTCTTAAAGACATTGCCAAAGAGAGAATTTGCAGCTGGTGTGGCTGAGGCTTTAAAAATGGCGATAACTTTTGACAAAGAGATGTTTGATTGGCTAAAGAGTGTAAAATTAGATGATGAAAATTTAGCCAAGCTAGTTGAAAAGTCTATAAATTTAAAAGCAAAAGTGGTTGAACAAGATGAGAAGGAAAAGGGGCTAAGAGCCATCCTAAACTACGGCCACACCTTTGCTCACGTCATCGAAAATGAGACAAACTACAAGGAATTTTTACACGGCGAAGCGGTGGCGATAGGTATGAATATGGCAAATCGCTTAAGTGTAAGACTAGGGCTCATGAGCGAGGCAGAAGCAGAGGATATCAAACAGGTTTTAGTGAGATTTGGCCTTCCAGTAAACTACAAAATAGAAAATGAATATGCATTTTACGAGGCATTTTTTATGGATAAAAAGACAAAAGATGATAAGATAAATTTTATTATCGCAGATAGGATAGGCGGTGCGATCATCAAAAATGACGTCAAAAAAGAGGATATTTTAGAAATTTTAAGAGAATTTAAATGAAAAAGATCTTTATTTTATTGCTTTGCTGCTTTGCTCTTTATGCAGAAGAAAATGCTAGCGTTGAGTCAAATAGTTCACAAATTTTACAAAATGGTGAGCTTAGAAAAGAAATTTCAAGCTTAGACAATTCGCTAAAAAATAATATCTGGATCACAAGATATGCTAACTATAACACTTATCAAAGGCTTATTGATGAGCTTGAAAAAAATGAAAATGAACTAAAAAAGCTAGACAAAAGCTCAAGAAGAGGCAGTGATATCATAAAGAGAATCCAAACTCTAAAAGAGCAGATAAATTTACTAAAAGAGTATGAAAAAACGCCATTTTCAAATATGCTAGCAGCCCCTGAAATGGATACTCCACCAAGGATAACAAGTCCTGTTGCACTTATATCTGGCTTTTCGTATATCAAAAAGATAAAGAGTGATAAGATCGAGTATCAAAGGCATATAAAAGAGCTTGATACGCTTTTGGAAAAGCTTGAAACAAAAGAAAATTTACTAAATAGACTAAATTTGATAGAAGAAAATGAGCAAAATAGAGAAAGCCTAAACTTAGTAAAACAAGAAATAGGCGACTTCAAAGCGGCAAAACAGATCGCTGATACAACTTATAATGTCTATGAAAAAAGAGCTGATGAGGCTATAAATTTAACAACCTCTGATATAAAAGCTCAGTTTTTAAGTATGGGCTATACAGCTATCATCATTCTTTTGACGATCGGGCTAACATTTATCGCTAAATTTATCGTTAAAAGAACGATTACTGATAATGAGAGATTTTACACGGTCAATAAATTTTTAAACGTTTTAAATATCACCGTTATCATTATAATCTTACTTTTTTCGTATATCGAAAACGTCACATATCTAGTAACCGTGCTAGGTTTTGCTTCAGCTGGTATCGCCATTGCGATGAAAGATATGTTTATGAGTATGCTTGGTTGGATGGTGATCATGTTTGGTGGCTCTATACATGTAGGCGATAGGATTAGGGTATTTCATGATGGGAGCGAATTTGTAGGCGACGTCATTGATATTTCGCTACTTCGCTTAACTGTTTTTGAGGATGTTAGCTACTCAACATATAAGACAAACCGCCGTGCAGGTAGGATCATCTTTGTACCAAATAACTACATTTTTACAGACCTAATCGCAAACTATGCACACTATGGCATGAAGACCGTTTGGGACGGTATAGATATTATGATAAGTTTTGATAGCAATCATAAAAAAGCCGTCTATCTAGCAAGAAATGTTGTCAAGAAATACTCAAAAGGCTATACCGATATCGCAAAACGTCAAATGAATAAATTAAGAAGCCAATATAGCATCAAAAATCCAAATGTCGAGCCAAGAATTTATACATTTTTTGAGCCTTATGGCATAAATATCTCATGCTGGTTTATGTCAAATTCCTATGCCACGCTGGCACTTAGAAGCACGATAAGTGCTGAGATCATCGAGGCTTTTTTGGCTCAAGACGATATAAAGATCGCTTATCCAACGCAAACCATGTTTGTAGGTAAAAAAGAAAATCCAAGCGATCATACAGCCCATGGTGAGCAAGAGAGCGAAAGTGTTTGATGCAAAAGATATTTTTTAAAACATTTGGGTGTCGCACAAATATCTACGATACCGAGCTTTTAAAAAGCTACATCAAAGACTACGAGATCACAAATGATGAAGATGCTGCTGATATTGTGGTCATAAACTCATGCACTGTTACAAATTCTGCTGATAGCGGTGTCAGAAACTACATAAACGGTGTAAAAAGACGTGGAGCAAAGGTGGTGCTAACTGGGTGTGGCGCGGTTAGTAAGGGCAAGGAGCTATTTAGTAGCGGTATATTTGGCGTACTTGGAGCTAGTAAAAAGAGCGATCTAAATGAGCTTTTAAAGCAAGAAAAGCCGTTTTTTGAGCTCGGAAATTTAAACTCAGTCGATAAAAATATAGTTACAAATTATGAAAATCACACAAAGGCTTTTATAAAAATTCAAGAAGGCTGCAACTTTAGCTGCAGCTACTGCATCATCCCTTCGGTTCGCGGTAAGGCTAGAAGTATGGATGAGTCCATGATATTAAAAGAGGCAAGAATTTTAGCTCAAAACGGCTATAATGAGCTTGTCCTAACTGGCACAAATATAGGCAGTTACGGTAAAGATACAAATAGCTCTCTTGGTAAGCTTTTGGCAAACTTGGGTAAAATTTCTGGCATTAGACGTATTCGGCTCGGTAGTATTGAGCCAAGCCAGATAGATGAGAGCTTTAGAGAAATTTTAAAAGAAGAGTGGCTAGAGCGTCATCTGCATATCGCACTTCAGCACACGAGTCAGGCGATGCTAAAGATCATGCGAAGACGCAACGATGCATTTAGTGATCTAGAGCTTTTTAATGAGCTTAGCTCACTTGGCTTTGCCCTTGGCACGGACTACATTGTAGGTCATCCTGGAGAGAGTGAGGAGATATGGACAGAGGCTGTGGAAAATTTTAAGAAATTTCCTATCACGCATCTGCACGCTTTTGTATATTCACCAAGGCGTGATACGCACTCAGCTACGCTAAAAAACGATGTTAGCGGCGATGTGGCAAAAAGTAGGTTAAAAATTTTACAAGGCATAGCTTTGCAAAATAATGAAAATTTTAGAAAAAAACATAATGGAGCTTTGAAAATTTTAGTCGAGCAAAAAAATGGTGAGTTTTACGAAGGTTTTGATCAGTTTTACAACAAAGCTAAAATTTTAAGCCAAAAAGATATAACAAAAGAGTGGGTGGAGGTAAGCGAATATGAAGTTAAGCCAGATGCCAATTATGCAAAAATTTAAATTTAATAAAAAAAATATTCTAATAATCGCAGCTGTCGCATTAATCAGCGTGCTGTTATTTGCCGTTAGCAAAGATCCACGAAATATCACATACTCACAGTATATGCAGCTCATGGAGGGAAATTTTGTCGATAGAGCAGTCGTAGACGGTGATGAAGTCATACTTTATGCACAAAACAATCGCTTTTCTATCATAAAAGAGGGCATTGATTTAAAAGAGCTTATTAAAAAAGTACCTGTTGAAAAGACGAAGCAATACATCACTCCTGGTATGGTTTGGGGATTTATCATCTTTGTTTGTTTTATTCTTTGGTACGCTTACATTTTTAGGAGTATTAACAAAAAAAGCGAGGGTCTTTTTAATAAAAAAGATGGTGCTTTAGAGATAGAAAGCGTGCTAAATCAAAATGTGATGCCAGTTATTTCAAATGTTAGATTTAGTGATGTGGCAGGTATTAGTGAGGTCAAAAGCGAGCTTAGCGAGATAGTTGATTTTCTAAAAAATCCACAAAAATATAGAAATTTTGGTATCAAAATGCCAAAAGGCGTGCTAATGATCGGCCCTCCAGGTGTTGGCAAGACACTTGTGGCAAAGGCCGTTGCAGGCGAGGCAAATGTACCATTTTTCTACCAAAATGGTGCTAGTTTTGTGCAAATTTATGTTGGCATGGGTGCAAAAAGAGTAAGAGAGCTCTTTAGCAGAGCCAAATCCTACGCACCTTCAATCATCTTTATCGACGAGATAGACGCCGTTGGCAAGAGTAGGGGTGGCACTAGAAACGACGAGCGAGAAGCCACACTCAATCAGCTACTAACCGAGATGGACGGCTTTGAAGACAACTCAGGTGTCATAGTAATAGCAGCTACAAATAGGATCGAAATGATCGACGAGGCGCTGCTTAGATCGGGTCGTTTTGATAGGCGTATATTTTTGTCAATGCCTGATTTCAACGACAGAGTGGCTATTTTAAATACTTATCTAAAAGATAAAAAATGTGACGTTTCAGCTGAAGATATTGCTAGAATGAGCGTTGGCTTTTCAGGTGCGGCACTTAGTACGCTTGTAAATGAAGCTGCGATAAATGCCCTAAGAAACGGTGAGAGCGTGCTTAAGATAAGGGATTTTGAGGCTGTTTTAAATAAGGTCTTGCTCGGCAAGAAAAAGGTGCTAAGCTATAGCGAGAGCGAGAAAAAAATCCAAGCCGTCTATCAAGGTGCAAAGGCACTAAGTGCTTACTGGTTTGATGTGAAATTTGAAAAAATTTCTCTTATAGAAGACAGGTTTATGGCGACAGAGCAAGAGATCGAGTCAAAGTCACAGATGATATCTCGTATCAAGGTACTCATCGCTGGTATGTGCAAGCTTGAGATAGATGAAAACGACATCTTTTCAAACTCAAGTAGTGATCTAAATTTAGCCAAAGAGATCGCCTCAAAGATGGTTTATGAATATGGCATGGGAAGCTCTTTTGTGCCAAATCCAAACGATGTAGAAGAAATTTTAAAGCAAGCAAAAGAGGAGATCACATCCTTTTTAAAAGGCACAAATGAGCAAATCGCAAAGATAAGCTCATATTTGCTAACATACGAGAGCGTAGATAAAGAGACGCTGGCGAAAATTTTAAATGAAAACTATTAAAGGAGAAAAAGTGAAAGCAAAAATAGGCATACTAACTCTATCTGATCGTGCAAGCGAAGGCACATATGAGGACAAATCAGGCCCAGCGATCAAAGAGGTACTTGATAGCTGGATAGTGAGCGAGCATGAGTACTTTTATGAGGTGATTCCAGATGAGTTTGAGCTGATAAAAGAGAGGCTTGTGCACATGGTGGACGTGCTTGGCTGCGACCTTGTGCTAACGACTGGCGGTACTGGACCAGCAGTAAGAGATGTCACACCAGAGGCCACTGAGGCAGTTTGTGAGAAGATGATGCCAGGCTTTGGCGAGCTAATGAGAGCTGCAAGCCTGCAATACGTCCCAACAGCGATCCTATCACGCCAAACAGCAGGTATTAGAGGCCACGCGCTCATTATAAATTTACCAGGGCAGCCAAAGGCGATAAAAGAGTGCTTGGAGCCGGTATTTCCAGCGGTGCCATACTGCATCGACCTGATCGAGGGTGCATTTATCGAGACTGATGAAAACGTGATGAAAGTTTTCCGCCCAAAACAAAAGAAAATCTCGTAAATTAGTTTGATAGATAGCCTAAATTTAAAAGCCACTGCCTTTGCAAATAGGTGGCGATTTGTTATTAAAATTTGGCTTGTTTTTCTTTTTTTATCCTATGCGCTAGCATATTATTTTGGGTTAGAGGTTTTTGGCTTTATCTCGGCCATTTCTATCTTTGGCTGTGTTTGCCTGCTAGCCTTTAGCTCACTTCCTTGGTTTATCGCTAGCCTTGTATTTTTACAACCCTTGGTATTTTTACTACTTGAAAAATTTGATGAAAGTATTACTGTTTATGCTTTAGCCTGCGCAATTTGGCTGCTTGGCTGGATCACTTTGTCGCTTGTGGTAGATGATAAATTTGCAAGACTGGGAAATGACATCTTGCCAAAGGTCTCTCGTATAGTTCTTGTTGGCGAGTTTACCTTGCTATATTTTTTAAACTACAACAACAGCTTTGACATAGAGACTTTAATAAAGTCAAATTTGACAAAGTCGCTGCTTTTAGTGCTAAACTCCTATATGCTGCCATCGCTTTTGATGTTACTTATATTTGATATAAAAACATATATCGCTAGTAAAAATGAGTAAAATTTTATGTATGATTTTGCGTAATTTAAACTAAATTTAGCAGTTTTTGCTCTCTGCTATCTTTTTTACAAGCTCCAGATTGCCATTCATTGCTAAGCTCATAAAACAAATGCCACTAGCACCTGCTTTAATGGCCTCTTTGTAGTTTTTACTATCTAGTCCGCCAAGTGCGTAAATTTCTTTATCAAAGCTTTTTAGCTCGCTTATGAAATTTAGCCCTTTTGGCTCTAAGCCAGCCTTGCAAGAGGTGGCAAATATATGAGAAGCAACGAGCACGTCGGCGATTGTGGTTGAAATTTTAGCCTGCTCTAGGTCGTGAGCTGGAGCGTAAATTTTTGCTGTTTTCCTAAATTCATCTAAAAAAACGCCGTGATTTTTAAAAAAGTCAAGCTGCGCTGAAGTGAGCCAAAAGTCGCTCTTTAGCTTGCAAGCTACGTCAAAAAATTGATTAATGATAAATTTCTTGCGGTAGTTTTCACAAATTTGAGCCACAACCCTAGCAAGATCATAAAATTGAGCCTCGCTTAGCCACTTTGCACGAAGCAAAATTTCATCTACGCCAGCCTTGCAAAGTAGCTGAATTCTCTTTAAAAAGTCATCGCCCTCATAGCTTTCAAAGTCAGCCACGCAAAGAATTTTAAACATAGACATACTCGCTCATCAAGGGCTCTAATCCGTTTGCTTTTATCATAGCCTTGATCTCATCCACACTTCTGTCGTCGCTTATCTCAAACTGCTCGTCGCCCTTTTTCTCTTCGCCGTGAGCGCCGATGCTTACTTTTACGCCAGCGCTTATCTTATTTGTGGCGATCTTTACGACGTTGTCACGAAATTTAGCCTTTTCTCTGGTTGAGATCGTTATGCTAGCTGTTGGCATAAAAATTCTATAAGCACAGATCACTTGCAAAAGCTCGCGCTCGCCCACATCACGTGGATTGATGCGGTCGTTGTTGATGATAGGGCGAAGCCTTGGGCATGAAAATGCGATCTCGGCGTGCGGATACTTTTTTTGAACTAAACTTGCATGAAGTGCCGTAGCAAAGGCGTCAAGCCTAAAGTCATCTATGCCAAGAAGTGCCGCAAAGCCAACCCCTCTCATGCCGCCAAGTAGCGCTCGCTCCTGCGCATTTATGCGGTAAGGGAAAATTCTTTTATTGCCGCCAAGGTGAATTTTTTCATATTTTGTGGGATTATAGGTCTCTTGAAAGACGGTCACGTAGTCTGCGCCACCTTTATGGAGTAGGGCGTAGTCGTCTGAGTTTAATGGGTAAATTTCAACTCCAACGATTTTAAAAAATTTCTTTGCCAAAGCGCAGGCGTTTGCGATATATGCGACACTTGAGTTGGTCTCGCTCTCGCCAGTTAGGATCAAAATTTCTTCTAAGCCGCTCTTTGAAATTTCTCTTAGCTCTCTTGTGATCTCCTCGTCGCTTAGCTTTGCTCTTTTTATTTTATTTTTAGCGTTAAAACCGCAATAAACGCATAGGTTATCGCAGTAGTTTGCTATGTAAAGCGGGGTAAAAAGCGTGATGTTTGAGCCAAAATTTGCCCTGGTTTTTGCTTGAGCTAGCTGGGCGATTGGCTCTAAAAATGGCGCTGCAGCGGGTGAAAGTAGGGCTTTTAGATTTTCAAGCGAGCAGTGCTTTGCATTTAGAGCTGCTTTTACGTCCGCTTCGCTGTAAATTTCTGGCTTGTAGCTTGCACGCTCTTTTAAAATCTCATCCATAATGTCGCTGCCAACATCCTGCATGTGAGGTAACAGCTGCATGTGGTCGGTTCTTGTAAATTTCATCAGTCTAAAAATCCAGTGAGCGGAGATGAGGCATTTGCGCTTTTGCTCTTTGCGCCAAGGCCTGCTAGATAGGCGTTGCGACCAGCGATGATCGCCTCTTTGAAAGCTCTTGCCATGAGCGGTATATTTTTAGATGAGGCGATGGCTGTGTTTGCCATGATAGCAGCCGCTCCCATCTCCATAGCTTCGCACGCTTGTGAAGGCCTGCCGATGCCTGCATCAACTATGATCTGCGTATCAAGCTCATTTATCAAAATCTCAATGATATCTTTAAAAACTAGCCCTTGGTTTGAGCCAATGGGCGCAGCTAGAGGCATTATGCAACTTGCTCCCGCACTTAGCATCGCCCTTGCAGCGTTTAGATCCGGAAACATGTAAGGCATCGGCACAAGGCCGTCATTTGCCAATGCTTCGCACGCTTTTATCGTCTCGGCGTTGTCTGGAAAGAGAAATTTAGAGTCAGTGATGATCTCTATCTTAACAAGCTCGCCACATCCAAGCTCACGTGCGAGCTGGGCGATACGAATGGCCTCTTTGGCGTTCCTAGCGCCACTTGTGTTTGGCAAAAGCGTCACGCCTTTTGGGATAAAGTCGAGTATATTTCGCTCTTTGCTCTCGTTTATGCGCCTAAGAGCAAGGGTTAGGATCTGTGCGCCAGCCTCGTTTATGGCTGAGTCGATGAGCTCGTGTGAATACTTGCCAGAGCCAAGGATAAAGCGGCTTTGAAACTCCTTGCCGCCAAGGATCAAACTACCACTTTGCACTTACGCCTCCAAGCCCATAAGTAGTCTAATGGCTAAATTTGCCTCGTGGTTTGCGCAGACTGCGACGCGTGGCGCCATGAGCCCTTGACCGATCTTCGCCTCATTTGTGAGGTCGCCGCAAAGATAGACATTTTTGGCAAATTTTATGGTTTTTATGATATTTGAGCTAAAGTATCCAGCCATGCCAGAGGCGCCAATGATCTTTTTATCTTTTAAGCTTGCCCCAGCTTCGTTTAGTATCATCGCCTTGCCAGCGACGTTGTCAAAGGCTTCGCATAAAATTTCGCACTCACCAAAGACGCTAGCCACGTTTTTTTCATCTAAAAATATATCGTGAGTTTCGACCTCGACAAAGGGATTTACATCATTTATCAGCTCTTTAAGTGCCTGCGTCTTTTTCAAGCCAATGTGGCAGACGAAATACTGCTGGCGGTTTAGATTGCTTGGCTCAACGACGTCAAAGTCGGCAAGCACTAGCTTTTTTACGCCAACTCTTGCAAGGCTTAGCGCGATATTTGAGCCAAGACCACCAAGTCCAGCTACGCCGATCACTGCTTTACTTAGGGCTAAATTTAGCTCAGGGCTGTTTCGTGAGGCGATCATCGAGCGTAAAATTTCACGCTCAGGCATCACACCACGCCTTATAAATACGACGTTTGAGCCATCTTTTAGCTCGCTATCTTCTTTTATAGCAAAGCCATCAACGATAAAAATGTCAGGCTTTGTCGCGTTAAATTTCTCTAAAAATTTATAAATTTCACTCTCTTTATCGCCAAGCGCAAGCTCTTTTAGCTCGCTAAGGCTTTTTACTGGCACCTTAAATTTTGCGCCATTTAATACAATCTCTATCATTTTCTCCTCATCCACCGCCAACTAAAGTGACGATCTCATAAGCTTTGCCCTCGCTCATGAAGCTTTCACGCCAAAGCTTTTTTGGCAAAATTTCTCCGTCTCGCTCAAGGGCTATAAATTCAAGCTCATAGCCATTTTTTGCTAAAAATTCATAAACGCTCATATCGTTTTCAAGCTCGAAAATTTTGCCATTTACACTAAATTTGATCATTAAATTTTGTAGCTTTTTACAAAATTTGCGATCCTCTCGATCGCTTTTTTTATGCTCTCGATGTCTGTCGCAAAAGAAATTCTAAAATATCCATCCATGCCAAAGCCTACACCTGGTACTGTCGCTACGTTCGCTTCTTCAAGCATCTTTTTGCAAAATCTAAGTGAGTCGCCATCTACCTCTTTACATTTTACAAATAGATAAAACGCGCCATCAGGCTTAACTACGCTTAGCCCAGGGATAGCATTTATCATCTCAACTGCCACGTTGCGTCTTCTTTCATACTCTTTTCTCATGTTTTCGATATCTTCATCGGTTTCGCCAAGAAGTGACGGGATAGCGCCTATTTGCACGATCGAGCTGATGTTGCTTGTGCTTTGGCTTTGAAGCTTTTTGATGCCAGCAATTAGCCAGTCCATCGAGCTTGCTATGTAGCCAAATCTCCAGCCAGGCATCGCGCCACACTTGCTTAGGCCGTTTATAGTAACCGTTCTTTTAAAAAGATCCTCGCTTACCGAGGCTACTGCGTGAAATTTCTTGCCGTAGATCACTTTTTCATAAATTTCATCGCTTGTGATGATGATGTCAGTGCCCTTTAAAACCTCGCCAAATGCTGCGATCTCCTCTTTTGTATATACAGCTCCAGTTGGATTTGTCGGGTGATTTAGCGAAAAGACTTTTGTTTTTGGTGTGATCGCTTTTTTTAGCTGCTCGGCTGTGATTTTAAAATTTGTACTCTCATTTGCCTCGATAAAGACAGGCACGCCGCCACAAAATTTAACGATCTCAGGGTAGCTCACCCAGTATGGAGAAGGGATGATGACCTCATCGCCTGGGTTGATAAGTGCTTGAAATACATTAAAAAGTGAGTGCTTTGCACCGATGTTTGTGACGATTTGATTTGCTTTATAATCAAGTCCGTTATCTCTTTTTAACTTTGCTCTAATGGCCTCTATCACCTCAGGTAGGCCTGGCACTGGCGTGTATTTGCCACTTTTGCTATCATTATCTAGTGCGTTTTTTACAGTTTCTCTTATCTTTTTTGGAGTCATAAAGTCAGGCTCACCAGCTGAAAGCGAGATCACATCGATACCAGCAGCCTTCATCTCTTTGGCTTTTGTGCTGATCGCGATTGTGATTGACTCGCTTAATGTTTGCATTCTGTTTGCTAGTTGCATTATTTTCCTTTTTAGTTGATTGTCTTTAAGTAGCTATTATCATTTAAAAATAGATAAAGTTCGCCCAAAATTTGCTTCTTTTGTGTTTCGTTTATCAAAGTTGATTTCACTAAGCGCTCGTTTAGAGTGTCTTGGATCTCGTAGATATCATAGTCCATGTCTTCCATAATGTCTAAAATAGACTGGCTCTCAAGTAAATTTGTGATCTTGTAGCCATCATTTGAAAGCTCTATCGTGGCCTCTGTCGGATGGGTGAAGAGGTTGTGTTTCATGCCGATCACCTCTTGATATGCGCCAACTAGGAAAAATCCCAAGAAATAATCTTCTTTTTCCACGTCCACGTCGTGCAAAAGTAGTGGGTTTTTCTCGTCATCATAGCTGATCTCGCCGTCGCTATCGCAGGTGATATCCCAGATCGAAGCTGGCAGAGTAGGGCGTTCATCGAGCCTATCAAGTGGCATGATAGGGAAATTTTGCTTTAGCCCCCAAAAGTCAGGCAAGCTTTGAAAGATTGAGAAATTTAGCAAGTATCTCTCTTGAACCTCTTTTTGAATTTTGGCCAGATCGCTTGAATTACTCTTGTTACCAAGCATCACGACAGCTTTTTTACTAATGAGCCTTAAAAGCACCTCGGCATTTGATCTATCTTGAAGATCAACATATCCAAGGTCAAAAAGTGTTAAAACGCTCTCTGTGTGATGGATAGCGTCGTGCAGGTATTCTAGGGCGTTTGAAGGTTTGATTGATTTATAAAGATCAACTAGCTCGGTTATTAAATTTGGATTGTTTTTCTTTAAATTTAGCTTCTCTTCGGTGTATTCTTGGGAAAATAGCTCAAGCACAGGAGCGACCAAAAGCGCGTGAGAAGCGGCGATATAGCGACCTGACTCTATGAAAATATCTGGCTCGATCTCCTTTTTTTGCTCGCTTATGGTTTTAAGCATATAAACAACGTCGTTTGCGTATTCGTTTAGCGTATAGTTTCTGCTGCTCTCCTCTTTAAACTGCGAGTATTCAATCGCTAGACCGCCGCCTAAATTTATAGCTTTTAAATTTGAGGCACCCATTTTTCTAAGCTCAGCGTAGATGTTGCCAGCCTCGATGAGTGCTTTTTTGAGCGGGTGGATCTCGCTTATTTGAGAGCCGATGTGAAAGTGTATCATTGTGAAGTTTTCAAGTAAATTTGCTTTTTTTAGCATCTTTACAGCTTCTATTAGCTCTGTTGATGTTAGGCCAAATTTAGAGTGTATGCCGCCACTCTTTGCCCAAAGACCCGATCCTGTCGAGTGCAGTCTCACTCTAAGTCCGATTTTTGGTTTTGGTTTAAAGCGCTCTTTTGCGATGGCAATTATCGCTTCAAGCTCATTTAAGCCCTCGATCGTTAGCGTGATGTTGTGCCCCATTTCAGCGGCGATAAAGCCTATATTTATCATCTCTTTATCTTTAAAGCCATTTACGGTTATGGGAGCTTTTTCGTTATTGTAGGCCATAGTTAAAAGTAGCTCAGCCTTACTGCCAGCTTCAAGGCCGTAGTTGTAGGGTTTGCCAAGGCGCACTAAATTTTTTACAAAGCCAGGATATTGATTCACTTTAAGTGGAAATACGGCATTAAAGCTGCCTTTGTAGGCAAATTCTTTCTTTGCTTTCGCAAAGCTTGCGTGGATCTGCTCAATCTGCTTTTGGATAAGGTGTGGAAAGCGAAGCAGTAGCGGCCCTCTATATCCGTCGTCTCTTATCTCTTTTACGATGTCGATGATCGCTGGTTTGCTGGCTGCATTTATACAGACTTTGCCATCTTCTATAACAAAATTTGAATTGCCCCAAATGCTAAGTCCAAAATCATTCATCCCAGCTCCTTTTCAAGCTCATCTAAATTTATCGTTTTTTCATCTTTGGTTTCTAAATTTTTATACCAAATTTTATTCTCTTTCATCTCATTTTCACCCACACAAAGGAAAATTTTTGCCTTTTTAGAGTCGGCATTTTGCAGATGTTTTTGAAGCTTTTTAGCTTCATATGAAATTTCAACCTGATATTTTTTGCGAAGCTTTGAGCCAAGCGCATAGACAAAGTCTAAATTCGTCGCATCAAGCGCGCAAAGATAAACTCCAGCTCGCTCATCCTCAGCTTCACCTAAAATTTCCATTATCCTCTCAACGCCCATCGCAAATCCAACGCCATAACTTGCTCTACCGCCAAGGTACTCTACAAGCCTGTCGTATCTGCCACCACCTGCTACTGCACTTTGTGAGCCGATCTCATTGCTAATAAACTCAAACGCCGTCTTGCAGTAGTAGTCTAGCCCACGAACAAGCTTAGTGTCTATCTCAAATTTAACACCATTTGCCGTTAAAATTTCTTGCAGTTTTGCAAAATCAGCCTGCGCTTCATCGCTTAGGCTATCAGTGATAACTGGAGCGTTTTTGTAAATTTCTTGGCAGCTCTCGACCTTGCAGTCAAGCACTCGGATAGGGTTTAAAAGTTTGCGTCTTTTGCAGTCCTCGCAAATCTTATCGTCGTTTTCATTTAGAAATTTGACAAGCTTTTCTTTGTAAGACTTCATCGAGCTCTCGTCGCCAAGCGAGTTTATCTTTAGGGTTGTTTTGATATTTAGCCTGTTAAAAATTTCGCTCACCATCAAAATAATGCTCGCATCCTCGTAAACACTGCCCTCGCCAAAGCACTCGCAGCCAAACTGGTGAAACTCTCTTAAACGGCCTTTTTGTGGGCGCTCGTAGCGAAACATCGAGCCGTGATAAAAACAGCGTTTTGTCACATTTGCCCTGTCAAGTTTTGCCTCGATAAACGCTCTAACCACGCCAGCTGTGCCCTCAGGACGCAAGCAAACGTCGTTGCCGCCTTTGTCTTCAAACTGATACATCTCTTTGCCCACGATGTCACTGCTCTCGCCGACACTTCTTTTAAAAAGCGCCGTCTCCTCGAGGTGCGGGGTCAAAATTTGCTCATATCCGTAGTTTTTTGCGACTTCCTCGCAGGTTTTTATTATCTGTGCGTAAAGTTTTGCGCGAGCTGGAAGCATATCTTTCATGCCACGAAGTGCCGTTATCATCGCATTATCCTTTTTATTTTTTTGTGATTTTACTTAAAATTTATAAAATTTTCTATCTCTTTTGAAATTAGCTCTATGCTTTTAGACGCGTCTATAAAAAGCGTTTTAAAGCCATTTTTGATAAGAATTTTCTTCATTAGGCTTTGCACTTTTAAAAGATACTCTAGTCCGCGAGCTTCGATCTTATCGCTTGTGCCTCTTGCTTTTAAGCGCGTGCTTATTAGCTCAGCACTTGCTTCAAAAAAGATGATCTTGTCTGCAAATTTATCATTTAGTGCAAATTTATTAAGCTCTAAAAGCACGCTTTCATCTAAGTTTTCATCATTTGCTAAAGCGTAGGCGATGCCTGAGATAAAGCCTCTATCGCTTAAAATCAGTTTGCCTAAATTTGGAGCAACCAGCTTTTCAAAATGCTCAGCCCTGTCAGCTAAAAAGAGTAAAATTTCAGCCCTTTTGCCTATTTTTATGCTTGAGCTTAGTAAAATTTCACGTAAATTTTCACCAAGCTGCGTGCCACCAGGCTCTTTTGTGACGATGGCATCACTAAATTTAGAAGCTAAAATTTCTATCTGTGTGCTCTTGCCAACGCCGTCAATGCCTTCAAACAAAACATACATTTTACGCCTTTAAATTTTTAAGAATTTTTGCTGGCACTAGGTTGCTCACGTCGCCGTCGTGGCGTAAGACTGAGCGGACGATCGAGCTTGAGATGAAGGCGTTATTTAAGCTTGGCATAAGATAAACCGTCTCAAATTCGTCCCAAAGTGCAGCATTTGCGTAACCGATTTGTAGCTCATACTCAAAGTCACTAACCGCGCGAAGTCCCCTGATGACGGTGTTTATGCTGTGTGATTTAGCAAAATCAACAAGCAAGTTATTAAAGCCAAGAACGCTTACGTTTTTTAGCTCGCACACTGCCTCTTTTGCCATTTCTATACGCTTTTCGTGTGCGAACATCGGCTGTTTGCTGTCACTTTTTGCGACTGCGACGATCACTTTGTCAAAAATTTTTGTAGCCCTTATGATAACATCTAAATGGCCGTTTGTGATGGGATCAAAGGTCCCTGGATAGATGCAAGATTTTTTCAAATTTGCCACCTTTTGTAAAGATTATTTTCGATTTTTAAGGCATCAAGCCACTTGCCGATGATGAAATTTTCCATATCAAGAAGGCTCTTTATGCCTGCGTAGTAGCCTAAAACTGGGGGCGCGATGATGGCCCCAAGAGATGAGAGCAGCTGCATCTGAGAAAGTGCGATCGCAGAAAATGGCATCTCTCTAACGCCTAAAACTAAGGTTTGTCTCTCCTTTAGTGCGACACTTGCGGCTCTTGTGATGAGCGTGTCGCTTATGCCGTTTGCAACTTTTGCTAGCGTGTTGGTAGAGCAGGGCGCTATGATCATCGCATCCGTGCCAAACGAGCCAGAAGCTGGGCCTGCGCTAAGGTCTTGATCATCATAAATTTTCACGCCAAGATCATCTAAATTTAGCTTCAAATTTTCCTCAGCCTCCAAAACCTTCATGGCATTTTTACTAACTATGACGTGCGTATCGCAACTATCTTTGGCGGCATTTATTAGCTTTAGAAAAAGCCCAGCTCCGCTTGCTCCGGTAGCTGCAAAAACTATCTTTTTCATCTTATCACTGCCTCATCTTTACCTGAAACTGTGGCCTGTAAAATTTTATTATCTTTTGTTCTTATCTTTATCATATCACCTAAATTTCCATCCTCAAGAGCCTTTACCTCAGCAATTATTTTAACTCCATCCTCGCTTAAAACCGCATTTAGCATTTGACCTTTTTTGACTAAGCTTATGGCGTTAAACTGACGCTTGGTTAAAATTTCACCGCTTTTTATCTGCACTTTTGTTATAAGAGCCAAGCTATTTGAGCTAGAAAGTGCATCTTTTGGCCATTTGCCAAACTCAATCATTGTTGGCTGATAGTCAAGCAGGCTTAAAATGTGGTTTGTATTCATTGAATTTATTGCTATGAAGGCTGGCATTTTAGCATTAAAACTAAATTTAAAATAGATACTTTTTAGACTCAGATCAATATCCTCAAATGAAGCTCTAAATGTACCTTTTTGACTATTTTGATCACCTAAAAATATATTTTTTAGGACGAGCTCTTTAAAATTTGCTGGAAGTTTATTTTGTGGACTAATACTAAGATCACTTATGCTGATACCAGGATATTCATCACTAATTGATCTTAAAAATTGCATTTGAATCTCATCCATAATAGAGCAGTTTTTTACAAAAGCAACGCTTCCACCGCTTTTGTCATTATATGTTTTAAAATTTGCTGTTAAAATTTCATAGAGCTTTTTGCTATCTATCTTGGCTGCTCTTTTGCCCTCTAAGTTTAAAATTTCATTGTCTTCGCCATCAAAGCCAAAAGTACTAAGTGAAATTTGATCATTTAGAACGCAATACATTGGATAAATGCTGACTTCATTTGCAAAAAGTTTTGTGGAAAGTAAAAAAATGAGTATAAAAAAGATGGAGCGGGAAACGAGATTCGAACTCGCGACCCCAACCTTGGCAAGGTTGTGCTCTACCCCTGAGCTATTCCCGCAGTCAAAATGAAGTCCGCATTCTATCAGATTGTTTTTCATTTGTCAAGATTTTATGGAAGTTTTATAAGAGAAATTTCACTATTTTGTAAAATTTCGCTTTGATCTGGGCTAGTTATCAACACAAAATCACTCTTTAAGATATGTTTTATCATGCCTGAGCCATATTTTCCGCCGTCAGTTGCTATAAATTTACCATCAGTTACATTGCCAAATACCGCATTTGCTCTGCCAGATTTTACCTTTAAATTTTCACCATTTACTGCTTTTTGCGTCACAAAACATTCGTCTTTTAAAAGTGGTAAAACAAGCATCATTAGGCATAGATATGCAGCCATTGGATTTCCAGGGAGCACAAAGACAAGATTGCCATCTTTTTCATAAGCCTTGCAGGGTTTGCCAGGTCTTATATCAATATGCGAAAAAATTTCATTGTATCCAAGCTCGCTTAGAACTATTTTCATAAAATCAGCCTCACCAGCGCTTGCCCCACCAGAGCAGATAATAATGTCGTAATTTGCAGCATTTAAAAACGCCTGTTTTACGGCGCTTAGCTCATCTTTTATAATGCCAAGATATGAGCTTTTTTGACCTATGGAGCTTAAAAGTGCGGTGATGCCAAAGGCATTTGCGTTGTAAATTTCATCCTCGCTCGCTCTTTGCCAAGGCTCGATGATCTCATTTCCGCTTGAGTAAACTGCAATGCTTGGCTGCTTTTTTACATCTATAAAGCTTATGCCCTGAGCCGCTAACATCATCACGCTTCTTGTATTTAAAATATCACCACTTTTTAGGAGAATTTCGCCTATTTTCGCCTCTTCGCCTTTAAAGCGGTAGGCATCACCTTTTTTAAGCTTCTCTGGCGCTTTTACAAACTCGCCCTCAACGATGCAGTCTTCAAACCTCATGACCGTGTCAGCACCCTTTGGCATCTTAGCACCTGTCATTATCTTCACGCACTCATTTTTGCCGATGCTTAGCTGCTCTTTGTCGCCTGCAAAGGCGCTTGCGATGATCTTATAAGGTTTATCTTTTTCATCAAATTTGACCGCAAATCCATCAAGTGCTGAGTTGTCAAAGCAAGGCAAGTCTTTTACCGCCACTACATCATTTGCCAATGTTTTACCAAGAGCCATGCTGATAGGTAAAATTTCACTATCTGTTTTTAATTTGAATTTAGATTTAAGCGCATCTAATGCATCATTTAGTAGCATTTTTACTCCTCAAGCCTAGTAATATTTGCACCAAGGCCTTGAAATTTCTCTTCTAAATTTTCATATCCTCTATCAAGGTGATAAATTCTATGTACCAAGCTTTCGCCATTTGCTATAAGAGCAGCTAGTATCAGCGCTGAGCTTGCTCTAAGATCTGTTGCCATTACATCGGCTGCGTTTAGCTTAGCTGGTGCATAAACACTTGCGATATGCCCATTTAATTTAATATCCGCTCCCATTCTAGCAAGTTCACTAACGTGCATAAAGCGGTTTTCAAAAAGCCTCTCATCTATCGTGCTAACGCCATTTGCCGCAAGGCAAAGCGCCATAAATTGAGCTTGCATATCTGTTGGAAAGCCCGGATACTCGGTGGTTCTTATCTCCACTGGTTTTATCTCTTTTGCTGGCAATATCGTGATCTTATCGCCGTCTACTTCGATACCAAAGCCCATCTCTTCAAATTTATTTAAAATGGCTGTCATATGGGCTGCATTTGCCTTTGTGACTGAAATTTTGCTATTTGTTATAGCTCCAGCACAAAGGTAAGTGCCAGCTTCGATCCTATCAGGAATTACTTCAATATCGCAAATTTCAAGCAATTTTTGGCCACTTCCAGTTATCTTTAGCTCGCTTGTGCCGATGCCTTCTATTTTAACGCCACTCTTAGCCAAAATTTCACAAATTTGCACCACTTCAGGCTCAAGTGCTACGTTAAAAAGCTCTGTCGTGCCGTGAGCTAGGGCTGCTGCCATGATGATGTTTTCGCTACCAGTTACAGTGATCTTATCAAAAACGATCTTTGCACCTTTTAGTCCATTTGGTGCTGTTGCGACGACATAGCCTTGCTTTATTTCGATATTTGCTCCCATTTTTTCGAGTGCATTTAGATGCAGATCAATAGGTCTTTGTCCGATCGCACATCCTCCAGGAAGGCTCACTTCGCAGTGGCCAAAACGTGTAAGAAGCGGTCCAAGCGTTAAGATTGATGCTCTCATCTTTCTAACGATGTCATAGTTTGCAGTTGTTGAGCTTACACTGCTTGTGTCTATGCTTAGTGAGTTTTTATCTTTAAATTCGCACTTTGCTCCTAGATTAGTTAGCAGTTGGCAAAGCGTTTTTATATCAGCGACATTTGGGATATTTGTTAAATTTACACTTTTTTTTGCAAGTAAGGTTAGGGCGATGATCGGTAGAGCAGCATTTTTAGCACCGCTTATTTTTACTTCGCCACTTAATTTGGCATTTCCTTTTATCTTTAAATAGTGCATCATTGTTTTTTGCCTTAAGAAAATATGTTTTTTGCCGATATTATATTGCTTTTTAACTTAGAATAAAGAAAGCAAAGCACTATTTCCGGTTCATTTACGTTTAAAAGTTAAAATTGCAAACACTAAAATTTTGGATATAAATATGTCAAATTCAATAAATAAAAAAATCTTTTTTATACTTAGCATTATATTTTTTACAGGTTGTTCTTTTACCTCTAATCAACCGACAACTCCGCAAAATGAAACAAATCAAACCGTAACTTCAAGTGTTGATTTTAGTGAGCAAATGATTGGTGAAATCATAGATGAAGATAATGATAGAGAAGATAAAAAATTTGGTTCTTTTTTTAAAAAATACCTAAATACAAGAGCGGGCGGCGATTGCTCAGGATTTGTTTCTATCGTAAATGCAAAGTATCAAAATATGTATTTTGATGAAAAGACAATAAATCGCTACTACGATAATGGCGGTAGAAAGTCAAAAGCGATCTATAATTTTTATGAAAGTAAAAATTTAATTACTCATAAAAATCCAAAAATAGGTGATCTTGTATTTTTTTCAAATACTCTTGGCAAGGGTGTTCAAAAAAATAAAGATAAGAAAAATATCACTCATGTTGGCATAGTTACTGCTGTACTTGGCGATGAGACAGTAAAATTTATACATAATTCTGGCGGAAAGATAATTCATAGCTATATGAATCTAAAACAAAAAAATGTGCATCTAAAAGGAAATCAAGAGATAAATAGCTACCTTGTAAGATGTTCAAACTCAAGTTGCTTGGCAGCAAATAGATTTGCTGGATATGGCAAAGCAAAATAAATCAGAAATTTTTACTAAAAACCTTTTAAAACAAATACTAGGCTCAAATTTTAAGCATTATTTATATAAATTTACACTCGTAAATACAGATTTAAATAAAGAGAAAATATGAATTTTTTTGATGAAATTTGGGAAATTTTAAATGAAGACGAGATTGGGCTTAAATTTTTAAAATTTGAGCTATTTTATGAGAAATTTAAACGAGATTTTAATATAAATTTTTACGAAAGCTCTAAACCAAACGAGCTAATAACGCCAAGCTACGCAAAATTTTGTGAAGTAGTTAGCATGAAAGAGCTAAACAAAAAAGTAAAGCCAAAGGATAAAAATTTAAATTTTATCCATTCGGTAGCTCATATTGAATTTAGTGCTATTGACATCGCGCTTGATGCTTGTTATAGATTTAGAAATTTGCCAAGAGAATTTTATGAAGACTGGCTAGAAGTAGCTGAAGATGAGATCAGACACTTTTGTATGATAGAAAATTTGCTCTTAAAGTGTGGCGGTAGATACGGCGAGCTAAGTGTGCATGATGGGCTTTTTATCGCACTCCAAAAGACTTCAAGTAGTCTAACTAGTCGTATGGCGCTACTGCCAAGATATATGGAGGCAAATGGGCTTGATGCAAATGCTCATATTATAAAAAGGCTTGAAGGTGAAGGTGGAAATGAAGAGCTGATAGAGTGCCTAAAAGTAATCTTGAAGGAGGAAGTCTCTCATGTTTATAAAGGCGATAAGTGGTTTAAATTTGCTTGTAAAAAAGAGGGCATTGATGAAAATAGCTACTTTGACATTATCTTAAGTTTGTATCCAAATTCATTTAAAAATGTTAGAGAGATCAATGAGCAAGATCGCTTAAAAGCTGGATTTAGTAAAAAAGAGCTTTGCTTGATAAAGAATTTCTCAAAGGAGAGATAGTGAGTAAAATTTATTTCATAAGACATTCAAAAGCGGTTGATGAGAATAAGGATGGAGCAAAAGATGCCTTAAGAGAGCTTAGTCAAAAAGGCAAAGAGGACGCTAAATTTATGGCAAATAGGCTAAAAATGTATGATGTGATGCCAGGAGTCATCTTTTCAAGCAGTGCTAAAAGGTGCGAGCAAACAGCAAAGATTATTGCTAAAACTTTAAAATTTAAAGAAGAGATCAATCTTATAGATGAGCTTTATGATATAAGTTTTGAAGATCTTTTAAAATTTGTTAAAAATATAAATGAGAGTTTGGATGAAATTTTTATCATCACGCACAATCCAAGTATAACTGAAATTTGTGAGTATTTAAGCGATTCGTCAATAGATAATATCCCAACTTCTGGAATATTTTGCGTTGAGTTTGGATGTAAATTTAGTGAGTTGAAAGAGGGCGGCACAAAAGCATTATTTTTTGACCACCCCAAAAAACATCAAAGATAATTTAACACTTTAGTTTTTATCTTTAAAAATTTCGTTATATGAAGTAAAAATTTGCTCGCTTAGATCTTCTATTTTTTTAGACTTATCAACAAAATAATTTAAATTTTGTTCATTATAGCCAGAGGCTGACTTCTCGAGCAAGAGTTTGATTTCATTATTTAGCGACGTTGTAAGTTCTTTTGACTTATCAAAATTTTTATTTTGCTTGTGTTCGCTTATACTCTCGTTCTCATACCAATCTAGCAGACTTTGCGCTAAATCACGTATTTCCTCGCTGTATCCTTGCTCGTTTATAAGGTCAGAGTACACTTTAGTTTTGTAGACAATTTGCGAAATTTTTGCGATTATGGCAAAGGTTTTATTTTCGACATATTTTGATGTTTGAGCGGTATTTTGTGCGTTTGCATTAAACTCGCTCAATACCTTTTTGAAATTTTCTACATTTTGTGTTGTTAGTTTAGAAATTTCATCGATTTTTTTAGAATTTTCATCAATATCATTTACCTCTTGCTGAAGTGTTTTTATATTGACTTCTATGTCGCTTGCGGCTTTTTGTGTGTTTTCAGCTAGCTTTCTTACTTCATCAGCGACTACCGCAAAACCACGTCCATGCTCTCCTGCGCGAGCAGCTTCAATGGCAGCATTAAGAGCAAGTAGATTTGTCTGATCGGCAATATCTTTTATTAAATTTAAAACAGAGCTTATTTCAGAAGCCCTAGTGCTTAGCATGCCAGTAGCATTCGAGCAGCTTTGTACTAGACCATCAAGCTCTCCCATGTTTTGACTAAGCTCGACGATATTTGACATATTTTCTTTTGCTATTTGTGCAGTTTGTCTAGCATCTGTTGCTGTTTGGCTTAAATTTTTGATACTTTCATTTAGATCATCTCTTACATAATTTATACCATTTATACCGTTTCCAAGTTTGTCAAGCTCGCTTGATAGAAGACCTCTAACCTTGCTTTTTTGGCCGTCTTTTATGCCTGTGACACCCTTGCTCATAGATATGGCATTTCGTTTAAATAAACCCCTAAACCCTTCTACAAATATATTTCTATATGTTTTTGAGTTTTGTGCAGCTTGGACTGAGGTTGAAATTTCACGTTGAAGCGCCTCAACCTGATCTAATAGATCATTTATGCCAAGGGCGACTTCATACATCTCGTCCTTTTCTCCAACATTTACAATGCGAGGCTCTAGTATGCCATTTCTTGCCGATTTGACAACATTTAAAATCTCATTTATTGCATTTGATTTTTTCTTAAACATATCTAGAACCTTTGTAAGTTGTTTATAAATTCATCATAGCTTGTTGATTTTTCTTCCAAAAATTTAAATAAATATTTTTTAGACGCTTCAATACCGCCATCTCGTTCTAGCTCAAGTAATTTTGCATAAAGTGGTTTTATGGTTTCTATCGCTTTTGCATTTGGCTTACGTCTAACAGAATAGTAGCCAACGATATTATCTTGCTGATCAAGCGAAGCTGTGATGTTGCCAAATACCCAGTAAAATCCACCATTGAGAGTTTTATTTTTAATAAAGGCAAAAATTTCCTCTTTATTTTGTATGCGTTCCCAAAGTAGCTTGAAAATAACTCTTGGCATATCAGTGTGTCTTATTATATTGTGCGGTTTTCCCAAGAGATCACCTTGTTTTACTCCTACGATATTTAAAAAAGGCTCGTTGCAATAAGTGATCCTTCCTTTTGTATCCGTTTTTGAAACTAAAAATGCGTTCTCATCAACGCCATATTCTCTTTCTATAGGCATTTTACTCCTTTAAATGTTGATTTAATTTTTAACAGCTTTCGCCATATCCCACATTGGCATAAATATACCAAGGGCGAGCAAAAGCACCATAGCTGCGATAAATATTAGTAGTATCGGCTCAATATAGTTTGAAATATTATCAATAATATCATTAAATTTCACTCTATAATAATCAGTAACTTTTTGTGTCATGTCATCTAAGCTACCACTTTGTTCGCCAGCACCTATCATCTGTATAAGCATACCCTCATAAAGTCCAGTTTGCCTAAAGGCCTCGGTTAAGCTTATGCCACGGCCAACCAGTACTTTTACAGCAGTTAGCTTATTTCTTATATCTTGATTTGAAACAGTTACAACGGCGGTATCTAGCGCATCAGCGATAGGAAGTCCTGCACGAACAAGCTCTGTAAATATTAGATTAAATCTACTCATATTTGCAAAAAATATTATCTTACCTACAAGATAGACTTTTAGTAGATATTTATCGACCTTATCCCTAAAATTTTCATCATTTGAATATTGCCTTTTTAGCAAAAAAGCAAATGCGACAAGAACAACTATTATATATATGCCGTAATTGCTCATTATGTATTCAATGTTTAGTAAAATTTTAGTAGGAAGTGGTAGGTCGGCATTAAGCTGGCTAAAAATTTCTCGAAATTGTGGAACAACTGATGTCATAAGCACAATAAAAGCCAAAATTATAGAGCATATTACGGTTATTGGATACCTTATGGCTTTTTTAAATTTTTGCTGGTTATCCCAGACTTCTTGCAAGATAGAAGCTAGCTTTGATAATGCATCGGCCATATTACCAGTACTCTCTCCAAGCCTCACCATGGCAACAGTGACATCGCCTAGCTCTTCTTGAAAATTTTTTATACTTTGCGTTAAGCTCGCACCTTGATTTAGGTCTTCATCTAGCGTTTGAAATATTGTTTTTAGCCTTTTATCCTCGGTAGCATTTGCTGTCTCTTTTATGCCATCATGTATTGATATACCAGCATTAGTCATAACGCTAAGTTGCCTTATGGTAGCAACTAGAGCTGGAATTTTTACTTTCGAAGAAGAGAAAATTTTGTTAAATTTTTCTTGCAAGTCCAAAAAATCATTGTTGATACTTGAGACCTGAGTTTCTTTTATCTTTACTATCATGCCTTGAATATTTACACGATTTTTTACATCATTTTTGCTATTGGCCTTTAGGCTCATCTTTTGGCGTTTGCCATCTTTTATATATTCTATTTCGTAAAATTTCATATCTTGGCAACTCTATATACTTCTTCGATGGTTGTTACACCATTTGCTGCGCGTATAACGCCATCATGGAACATATCTATAAAGCCTTCGTCATAGGCAGCCTTTTTAAGCTCTTCTTTTGAAGCGTTATTTGCTACGATACTTGCTATATGATCGCTGATAGATAATATTTCGCTTATCATTTCACGCCCTAGATATCCAGTCTGTGAGCAGTGTTGGCAACCCACGCTTTTATAAAACTGATAATCTTCAGGGAGAAATTTCTTAATCTCATCAAGAGCTTTTTGAGATAGCGTGACTTTTTGTTTGCAATACGGACAAAGCTTTCTTACAAGCCTTTGAGCCTCAATGCAAACTAATGCACCACTTACTAGATATGGCTCAATGCCCATATCAACCATACGAGGTAAAGCACTAATAGCGTCATTTGTATGAAGCGTGGAAAAAACTAAGTGGCCAGTTAGTGCCGCTTGAATCGCGATTCTAAGCGTCTCTTGATCTCTGATCTCACCTATCATAATAATATCTGGATCTTGCCTTAAAATAGAGCGAAGAGCCGAGATAAAAGTAAGCCCGGCTTTCTCATTGACATGTACTTGTTGGATCATATTTAGCTGATACTCAACCGGATCTTCAACGGTAATAATCTTAGTTTTTACACTTTTTATATCATTTAATGCACCATAAAGCGTAGTAGTTTTTCCAGATCCTGTCGGACCAGTAACTAGGATGATACCGTAAGGTGCTTTCATGCTCTTTTTAAACTTAGCAAAGTTATCTGGATGCATACCAAGGTCTTCAATGTTTATGATAACTTTTGATTTGTCCAAAATTCTTAAAACTATGCTTTCGCCGTTTAAAATAGGTAGCGTAGAGATACGAAAATCGTACTCTTTATCTAAAATTTGAGCTGAAAATCTACCATCTTGTGGGCGACGGCGCTCTGCGATATCCATATTTGAAAGTAGCTTCATTCGGCTTACCATCGGCGGATAGATATCTTTATCAAATATAAATGTCTCGCTTAGCATGCCATCTATCCTGCTTCTTACGATGCAGTTTGTCTCGGTTGGCTCGATGTGAATATCGCTCGCTCTGCTTTGAATAGATGTTTTTAAAATTATCTCAATTAGCTTTAAAATTCCAGAGCTTTCTGTGCTTTGCCCTTGGCTGCTAGAGCTTGAAAGCTCTTTTCTGATCTCTGTAATAACATCTTTTATGCTTTCATTAAGAGCTATTTTGTTTATATATTTTTCTATCTGGGCTGGATCGGCGCAAGCTACTTTTAATAGCTTTCTGTTAAATAAATTTTGAACTTTATCTTGAATGATCACGTCAAAAGGATTTTTAAAAGCAACATAAACGCTTATCTCGTCTTCTTTTACGGGTATGGCGTTATATGATTTTAGCTGCGAGGTGCTTAGTTTTTCACTGATACGGTAGTCGATATCTATATCATCAAGATCAAAAAATGTGATTTTAAATTTATCACATACATATTGAATAAAGCGCTTTTGATCTATCTGAAGACTAGTCGAAATTTCATCAATGTCAGTGTGTCCTCTTCTATAAATATCAGATAGAATTTCAAAAAAAATCTCTTCTTCTAGCATATTTTCTTCAAGCAAAATAGCCAAAAGACTTTTTTCGTTTATCTTTTTTATCTCTATAATCTTTAAAATTTGCTCATCATTTAGTTTATTAAGTTGCTCTAATGTTTTTAGCGTTAAATTTTCTAAATTATTCATCTCTTCTCTTTATCTATACTCAATTTGCGAAGTAAGATCGTCATTTTTAAAAATTTTTAAAATCATTTTTGCAAAATTTGAGCCAGCGATTGCACTAAGCTCATATCTTGTATCTGAATTTGGCTCTTCAAAAATAAATACGCCAAGCTCCTCAACGTATTCTTTTTTGACAAATTTATCAAATATAAATGAAAGAATGTAATCGCTCTTTGGAAGCCTAATATAGCTTATATCAGCCCCATCCAAGATAGCATGAAGCAATAGCTTTTTTTTAAGTAATATATCAGCAAAATATGCTGCGTTCTCTCTTGAGCTTTGTGTTTTTGATAGCTTGCTTGCTGGAAGAGCGAGCCTATCTATATCATTTGTTTTTAAGCAAGATATGCCAAAGATATTAAGAAATTCTTCATTTTGTGAATCTTTTAAAAGATCTTGTATTTTTTGATTACAAATTTTAGGATATTCAGCTTTTTCAAAATAACTTTTAATGTCAGCCGTTCCAAGCGCAAAGGCATTTAATGATAAAAATATAATAAGCAAAAATTTCACAACGTATCACTTTTTATCTTATTTATTAGCTCATTTATCTCTGGCTTATTTTTATTTTTATTATATTCTTCTAATGCACGCAATGCGTCATCTTTTTGCTTTAGCATATATTTTGCCTTAGCAAACATGACCCAAGACTCCTCAATGCTACTATCTAAATTATTTGCCGATAGTGCCCATTTTATAGTGTCGCTATATCTTTTATCTTGATAGCATTTTCTTGCTATTTTAAGGGCGATTTCTGGATTTTTATTTTTATTAAAATTTTCTTTTAGCATAGATATTTCATTGCTTTCACTTGAAATTTGAATATCAATTTTTGGCTTTGTCTTTGGTTCTAGTTCTATTACCTCTTCATTTGGTAGAGGCTGTTCATTTTGTATATTTTCATTTTCAGTTGGTAAATTTAGCTTTAGCCAACCGCCACCACTTCTTTGTTTTTTATCTGGTGTCTGCTCTTTATTATCTTCATTTAGCTTTATGGATTGTTCTAGCTTTTTAGCTATTTTCTCAGCGAGCTCATCTTGTTTCTTATCTGATTCAAACCTCTCTTTTGCCTGCTCACTTTTTTGTTTGCCATCTTCTAAAATATTTTTGCTGATATTGGTTTCAGCAAAGGTTATATTTTTTTCTTTTATATCTGTTTGTATTGTCAAATTTTTCTCAACTAAAGTTGGAGTATTGGTTGTCTCTTTTTTGTTTTTAGCATTTGAGAAAAATAAAAAAGCACCAAAGATAAAAGCAATTAGCAAGATCGTAATTATTAAAAGGCCTAGCTTTTTATGTGATAACAATTTTAAAAAGCTATTTTTATTCTTTTTTTCGTACTCTTCATAAAGCTTTTCTAGCCTTTGAATTTCTTGTAATTCAAGCATGAATTATTCCTGTATCAAGTGCAGACATTGTCAAAATTTTAATATTTGCATCCTCGCTACTTAATTTTGACGGCTGATTTTGTTCATAATATTCACAAATTTCATAAAATTTATACATAATTTTATTTAGTGTGCGTAGATTTCCGCAACAAAGCTCATAGGCTTTGTCATAGTCTTTTTTCTGAAAATTTAGGTATTTATCGTAGCCCTTTTGTCCTATTTTTCTTTGCAAATAAACTATAATTTCATTCGTGTTTGCACTTCCAAGCTCTATACTCTCCCAAATTCTAGTTTGAAAATAGTCTTTTGCTAACACATCTTCATTTTCAGTTTTATGAATCGTAAATAGAAATTTAAATAATCTTGTATCGGCCATTAGCCTTATTTTTTCGATCAGTTCAGTAGGATAAAGTTGTGCTTCATCCAGGATGACAACTATTTGGTTTTGTAAAATTTCATCTTTATTTCTAAATTCTTTTGAGTAGTGTGCAACAAAACTTTCAAAATTATTTATATTATCAAGCTTATTTCCGTATATATCCTCACAAAGAGCTTCTATAAATGTAGCCTCGCTAAAAAAAGGATGTGGAAAAAAAATTAATTTTTTATCCTTTTGAAGATCAGAGGCTATCTTGTTTAACAAAAAGGTCTTTCCACTACCAGGCTTGCCATAAAAAAGTATAAGCTTTAATGGCTTTTTTAGAGCCGAGACGATCTTATTGTAACAAGTGATTGAGTTATCTAGATTAACAAAATCAGCTACTTCGTCTTCGTTGATAAAGATATCTTTTATATCTGTATAAATATTCTTGTTATTCATAGATCGTTTTAGAAAAACCTAAGTCTTTTAGTGATTGATTAAGTGGCTTTTTTTTGTCAAAATCAACTACATGAGGAGTGATGACAAAGATAAGCTCTGTTGTTTTTATATTGTCTCTTGTGCTTTTAAAGACTCCGCCTATAAAGGGGATATCAGAAAGAAGAGGTACAGAAGTATTATTTTTACCCTTTGTCTGGCCTATTAATCCACCAAGAATAATAGTATCACCGCTATCAACTTGAACAACAGTTGATAGCTTCTTTTGCACCGTATCTGGAGCAATCTCTCTTAACGCATTTTGTCTTGTGTCGTCTTCAGCGTATTTAAAGTTACTAAGCGATGGATTGATTCGAAGCATGATTTTGTTATTATCAGAGACTTCTGGTAGTAAATTTAATAATATGCCAATAAAAACAGAGTATTGTTTGTAGGTAGTTGTTAGCCTATCGCTATTGCTGTTTCCATTGTCAGTCTTTTGTTGAACACGGTAGTTTATGTTATCACCAACTGAGATTAGCGCTTGCTGATTATTAAGTGTTGTTACTTTTGGGCTTGATATAACCTTTGTCTTTCCATTTGTTTCAAGAAAATTTATCATTCCATCAAGGCTAAAATTTAAATTAGCTGCAATATTTAATGTGCGTCCAAATCCATCACTTAGGCTATTTCCTTTATTTGTCCAAGTAGCACTTGAGCTCGGATTATTTCTTGAATTACCAATGTATGTATTAAACCCAAGTTCAAATTTACTCCAATCAACACCTTGCTTGTATTCATTATTTAATTCAACTGAGATAATAGAAACATCAATAATTACTTGTTTTTTTAGTCTTTTTTGCATTTCATCTATATATTTTTCGACACGCTTAAGCTGAGAAGGAGTGGCCGTAACAGTGATAAGGCCTGCGTTTTGATTTATGATAGGATCAGGCGCTGTGATATGTTCGCTACTATTATTTAAAATAGCTTTAAGCTCAGCATCTAGTTTTTCCCAAAAGTCAAACCTTTCAGTAGTTTTTATAAGGTTGCTTGAGCCTTGAGAACTATCATCTTGGGAATTATCGCTACTACTTGAACCACTAGAAATTTCAGATGGAGTAGCATCCACTGAAGCTTGGGTGACAGCAGTTCCTTCTCTAATAGAAGTTATATAATCTAGTTTAAAAATTTGAGTTTTTAAAGATGAAATTTTTAATACATTATTTGAAAACTCGTAGCTTAAATTTTTCTCACTTAAAAGCAGGTCAAAAACTTCGCTAAGACTCATATTTCTGATATTAACACCAAAAACTTTATCTTTTAGCTCTGTTTTGCTATAAGTGTCCTTTGCAACAATACTAAAGTTACACATCTCTGAAAGCTGATTTAACACATCTACTAGCGCAACATCATCTGAAATTTTCATATTAAAATTCTTGCTTAAACAACTACTCTCATTAGCACTAGCATAATTCATATTCAAGCAAATGAGTGCACCCATTATTAATATTTTACTTAATCTTAATCTCAACATTTTTACTTCCATTTTTTAAAATTAGCTCTTGTTTTTCATCACCTTTTACTAAAAAAACACTATTTTTAGTAATGTTGGCTATTTTGTAACCATCAACAATATCACCGACAGCATACCATTTGGAATCAATATTTGCTTTGTTTAATAAAATTGCTTTTAAACTAAGTCCTTTTGAAGCTTGAGTGATAATTGATGAATTTTGATCTGTTATCGTCTTGATAGGTTCTTGTTTAAAAGGATTTTTTATGCTCGAAAGCTCAATATCACTAAGACCGCTTCTTTTTTCCTTTATTTTTTCAAAAATTTTATCATAAGAGTCCATTTCCTCTTGAAGCTGATTGGCAAAAGCAATATTTAAAAATAAAAGAGCCAATAAAATTTTTATTTTCATTAGTATTTCATCCCCCAAACAGATATCGAGATCTTAGCGCCAAGCTCTTTTTGGGTAGAATTTACATCCATTTTATGAAGATCAACCACTAGCTTTGATTCTTCAAGGCCATTTATATATGAAAGCATATCTTTAAAACCTCCCAAAAATGTCAAGTCAATATTTAAAATTTGCTCAATTTTTTGGAAATTTGGCTCTTTTATATCACTTTTTAACTCTAAAATTTTTATATTATTTTGCTTCGCTAAAGATACGATATTGTCTAAGAAATTTGCCCAATTTTGATCGTTAAATAATAAAAACGATAGTTCTTTTAGCTTTGAGTCAAAATGAGCATTAAATTTTAAAACGCTAGAATATTTGCCTTTAAGCGTTTCAAGTATTTTTGACTCTTTATTTATTTTAAAATTTTTATCCCCACTAGGTGAGCTAGTCGATCTTAAATAATCTCTTGTTCTTGAAAGATCATTGCTAATTTTAGTATGCGAATTAAATCTTTCATCATAAAAATCTTGCGACGGATCAAAGCAAAGCATATAAACAATATAAATAATAATTAAGGCTGAACCCAAAAAAATTATATTTGTTTCGCTTTGTTTTTTTGCGTCAAAATACTTATCTATTTTACTTAAAACGTCTTGTCTCATTGTCTAATCTCTATACTTATATTACTTTCATACTCGTTGTTTTGCCTATCTTCTTTAATTTTTTTTGTATTTACTGAATATTTAGGCATCTTGCTAATATCTTTTATTAGCTGCGTAATCCTTTTTTCATTATCGCTAACAACTGTTACTGTTAAATTTTTATCGTTATTTTTAATATTTGTTATAAAAATGCTATTGTTGTTTATCATATCGGTAATTTCAAAAAGATTTAAACCTTTCATTACGTAATGATCTTTTTTGTTTTCAATTTCTTGAAGCAACCCTTTTCTAAAATTTAACTTCTCTTCCTCTTTATCAGTTAATCCTTTTATATCATTTTGCTCTTTTTTTAGTTTTTCAAGAGTACTTCTTATTTGTTCTGCTTGTGCATTAAGCACATCAAGCTCATCGCTTAGTCTTTGCGAATCTGCCTCTAAAATACTGCCAGCTATATAATTATAAAGTGGATAGGACATGCTTAGGCAAAAAGCAGCGGCACATGTCAGTATAAATTTACCGCTTTTTCTCTTTGTAAACGGATCAGGTCTAAGCAAATTTGAGAAGTTAAAATCAGCATTAAAGGCCTCTTTTTTGTAAAAATTTGCATACAAAACCATCATGTTATACCGTTCGCTAATGGCTAAATTTTTAGAATTTATTACAGTGCTTGTATTTAATTTCGTAGCATTTGTGCCAAGCTTTGTATTGATGAATTTCTCAAAACGCTCTATCTTATAGTCGCAGTCAATATAGATATTTTTTATATTTATGCCATAGATTCTATTGACAACATTTATCGTGTCATTTACGTAAAATATATAGTCCTCAAAAACAGTATTTAGATCGTAGCTAAAGCCTTCTTCATTGCTATCTAAAAGTCCTCTTGTTTTTAGGATATCTAAAAAGCTTTCTAGGCTTACTCTTTCGCCGCTTTGCTCTATAAATTTATCTTTTAGATAATTTAGTGTGTATCTTAAGCCCCTTGATGTAAGGTATTCTCCATTTACATAAATACTTATAAATGCTTCATCGGCCCTAAATGTCAAAAAACAATCACTCTGAGTGCTAGGAAGTAAGCCTTTTTTATATATAGCACTATATAAAAGCGGCTCTACAACGACATAATCTATAAAAGGTACTCTTTTAGAAATATTTTTAAAAATTTTATTTATCGTTTCATTTGTAGCAATAAAAACATTAAAAATTCTATCTTCTTTTTCAACATTGCTTTCAAAATAAACTATTTTATAGTCAATCACAGGATCAAGAGAGAGCTCTTCGTAAATTTTGATCGAGATATTATTTTCAATATCCTCATCATCTATTGTTCTTGAGATGTTTATAGTAGCTGTTATTATATCTTTGTATTCGATATAAGATATAAAAAAGTCTCGCTTTAGAATATTCTTTGAAAGACTTAGCGTATCGACATTGCTATTAGAAAATCTAAAACCTTCATATTCATAAGGATCTAGCGTAACGATTGAATTATCGTTAATTTTTCTAAGCTTTAACATAAAAATTTACCTCATAATGCTCTAATTGGGCTACATTTTAATATTTTTAAAATAAAAAATCAATATCCAATTATTTTATTAAGGCTCTTTTCTTCTTTACTCCAGCCTTTCTTAACGACTACATCGAGTTTTAAAAAGACCTTTGATCCAGTTAAATTTTGTATTAACTTTCTTGCAAAAATTCCTATTCGTTTTATCGTTTCACCATTCTTACCGATGATCATACTTTTATGAATTTCACGCTCAGTGATGATGCTTGCAAAAATTTCAGTAATGCCAGGTTTTTCTTTGACGCTTTTGATGATAGCATCGCTAAGATATGGAATCTCATCGCTTAAATTTTCATATATCGCTTCCAGTATAAATTCTCTAAAAATTTCTTTTTCATTTGTTGAAGTTAGAAATTCCGGATCGTAAAAATATTCATGCTCTGGCAAAAGCTTGCAAATTTCATCAAGAAGCGGCTTTTTATAGGTTGGCTGCTTGGTGCTAAAAGTAAGAAGTGCTGCAAATTTATCTTGAAATTTTTGATACTGGGTGATCTTTTCTAAGACTTTCGCATTTGAGCTCTCATCGACTTTTGTTAGCACTAAGATGTGTGGTTTTTCAGGATTTAGAGCTAGAAATTTCTCATAGTCACTTGTATCATCATGAATAGGCGCTAAAAATACGATGAGATCGCAGTCTCCCATCGATTTTATCGCTTGGCTAATTAGTAGTTGATTTATCACCTTGTTGCTCTCGTGAAGCCCTGGCGTGTCGGTGAAGATGATCTGATCTTCGCCGTTCATAACTATGCCATTTATCTTTCTGCGAGTTGCATTTTGCTTGTGCGAGACGATGGCGATCTTTTCGTTTAACAAAGCATTTAAAAACGAGCTCTTGCCAGCATTTGTGCGCCCTATGATGCTAACAAAGCCTGATTTCAAAGTATATACCTCGCTAGGTCTTGATCTTCGACAACATCTTTTAGACGCTCTTTTACGAGCTCTTTTGTCACATTTATCTTCTCGCCGCTCTTTTCGCTAGCCTCAAAGCTGATATCTTCTATCACGCGCTCGATCACTGTGTGAAGGCGTCTAGCACCGATATCTTCCATCTTTTCATTTGCTGCATGAGCGATCCTTGCTATCTCTTTTATCGCTTCATCGTCAAATTCTAGCTCAACATTTTCGGTTGAGAGTAGGGCGATGTATTGTTTTAAAAGCGAATTTTTTGGCTGAGTTAAAATTTGATAAAGCGCGTCCTCATCAAGGCTATCAAGCTCGACTCTTAGCGGGAAGCGGCCTTGTAGCTCAGGGATGAGATCACTTGGCTTGCTTATATGAAAAGCGCCAGCTGCGATAAATAAAATGTGGTCTGTCTTTAAATTTCCAAATTTAGTATTTACATTTGAGCCTTCAACTATTGGCAGTAAGTCTCTTTGTACACCTTCTTTGCTAGGGTCTTGCCTGTTTGAGCTACCTGAGCCAACGGCTACTTTATCGATCTCGTCTATAAAGATGATGCCCTCGTTTTCAGCTCTTCTTAAAGCCTCTGTTTTTACGCTCTCAAGGTCTAAAATTTTATCATTTGCCTCGCTTTGAAGGGCTTTTTTAGCGTCTTTTACCTTCATCTCTTTTTTGATGTTTTTACCACCGATGCCAATTATTTTTATAAAGCTCTCTTGCATCTGCGCCATATCAGGTGGCACATTTGAGCCCGCCTCAAGTGGGTTTTGCTGTACTTCTATCTCTATGCTTAGCTCGTCAAGCTCGCCGTTTCTTAGCCTATTTAGCATCTTGTCATAGCTCTTTGCGTACTCTGCTTGTTTCTCTTCACTTGCACCTTTTGGCAGTGGCGGAAGTAGCTTTGAGACGATCTTTTCTTCGATGTAGGCATTTATCTTATCTTGATTTTTCTCGCTTTGCTCGTTTTTTACGAGATTATATGAGGCCATTGCAAGGTCTCTAACCATGCTTTCAACATCACGGCCGACAAAGCCAACCTCAGTATATTTGCTAGCCTCGACCTTTATAAATGGCAGTCCCATCATCTTTGAAAGGCGCCTTGCGATCTCGGTTTTGCCAACGCCAGTTGAGCCGATCATCAAGATATTTTTTGGCATGATGTCATCTTGCAGGCTTTTTTCAAGCTTAATGCGGCGATATCTGTTGCGAAGCGCGATCGCTATGATCTTTTTGGCATCCTTTTGGCCGATTACATAGTCATCTAAAAATTTAACAATTTCTCTTGGTGTTAAGTTCATTTTCTCTCTTATTCTAAAACATAAGTTTTAATGTTTGTATTTGTATAGATGCAAATTTCGCCGGCGATCTTGAGACTCTCTTTGACTAGCTCTTCTTCGTCGATATCGGCAAATTTATCTAAGGCACGGGCTGCTGAAAGAGCGTAGTTGCCGCCGCTTCCGATCGCTGCTATCTTGCCATCTTCTGGCTCGACCACATCCCCAGTGCCACTAAGTAAGAAAATTTTATCCCTATCAAGCACAAGCATCATTGCTTCAAGCTTTCTTAGATACTTGTCTTTGCGCCACTCTTTGCTAAATTCTATCACTGCCTTTAGCAAATCACCCTTTGTATGCTCCAAATTTTTCTCAAACATATCAAAGAGGTTAAACGCGTCAGCGGTGCTGCCAGCAAAGCCAGCTAGGACTTTGCCGTTGTGAATTTTGCGAATTTTTACGGCATTACCTTTTAAGACAGTGTTGCCAAAGCTTACCTGTCCGTCGCCGCCGATGACTGATTTGTTTTTGCCTTTGTAGGCTAATATGGTTGTCGCATGAAACATCTACTCTCCTTGCACATCAACCTTTAAGCTTGCATTTATCGAGTGTCCAAGCTTTACATGAACGTCATAAAGGCCGACTGCTTTTAAGTGAGTGTCCATGTCGATCGCTCTTTTCTCGACTACTAAATGGTGAGTTTTTTCAAGCTCTGCTGCGATCTCCTCTTTTGAAACTGAACCAAAAAGCGAGCCATTTGCACCAAGAGTTTTTTTGATGACGACTGTTACTTTTGCAAGCTCTTCTTTAAGCTTTTCTAAATTTGCGATCTCATATTTTAGCTCTTCGGCCTTTCTTTTTTGAGCTGCTTCATATTGGCGAAGCACGTCTAGAGTGGCTGCTTTTGCAAAGCCTTTGCCGATTAAGAAGTTGTTGCCGTAACCATCTTTTACCTCTTTTATCTCGCCAGCTTTTCCAAGACCCTTTACATCTTTTATTAATAATACTTTCATTTTTTTCCTTTTTGAATTTTATTTTTAGTCAAATTTCCGCCCGTTTTTTCGTGCGATTATAAAGCGAAGTGCATTTAGTTTGATAAATCCTTCCGCATCTTTTTGGTCATAAACACTATCCTCTTCAAACGTGCAGTACGCCTCGCTAAATAGATTATCATCTTTGCTGTTTCTACCAAGAATGATCACATTGCCTTTATAAAGCTCAACTTTTACAGTGCCATTTACGTGTTCTTGGCTCTTGTCAATGAGAGCTTGAAGCATATTTCGCTCAGGTGACCACCAGTAGCCGTTGTAAACTAGCTCGGCGTATTTTGGCATGATATCATCTTTTAAGTGAGCCGCACCGCGGTCAAGCGTGATGCTCTCGATCGCTCGGTGAGCTTTTAGCATTATCGTGCCGCCTGGAGTTTCATAGCAGCCGCGGCTCTTCATACCAACTGAGCGGTTTTCTACGATGTCAAGTCTGCCGATACCGTGTTTTGCACCAAGGCGGTTTAGCTCGGTTAAAATTTCAGCTGGGCTCATTTTTTTGCCGTTTATGCTCACTGGATCGCCCTTTTTATAGCCAATCTCAATGATCTCGCTCTTATCTGGAGCATCTTTTGGGCTTACTGTCCATCTCCACATATCATCTTCTGGTGCATGGCTTGGGTCTTCAAGCACTAGACCTTCGTAGCTTATGTGAAGTAAATTTGCATCCATTGAATATGGGCTTTTGCCTGGTTTTTTAGTGATATCTATGCCATTTTTTTCAGCATATGCCAAAAGTTTTTCGCGGCTATTTAGATCCCACTCGCGCCATGGAGCGATGATAGTTAGGTTGTCGCCAAGCGCGTAGTATCCAAGCTCAAAGCGAACTTGGTCGTTACCTTTACCTGTTGCTCCATGGCTCACGCCATCAGCGCCAACAAGTCTCGCGATCTCGCTTTGTCGTTTTGCTATTAGTGGGCGTGCGATCGATGTGCCAAGTAGATACTCGCCCTCGTAGATGGCATTTGCTCTAAACATTGGAAATACATAATCACGTACAAATTCTTCTCTTAAGTCTTCTATAAAAATATTTTCAGGCTTCACACCAAGTGCTAGGGCTTTTTTGCGTGCAGGCTCTAGCTCTTCGCCTTGGCCAATATCAGCTGTAAATGTGACTACTTCGCATTTGTATTCATCTTGGAGCCACTTTAAAATGATACTTGTGTCAAGTCCGCCAGAGTATGCTAAAACCACTTTTTTTACGCCTTTTTTCATAGCTCTTCCTTTTGTTAAAATGGTCGTATTTTAGCCTAAATTGATTAATTTTTAATAAACTAATTTAATAAATAATGTAAGTTTTTTCTTAGAAAATTTTATAAAAAAGATTACTATTTAAAATTATGATAATTAATATTGTTTTAAAAGATACTTCGCTAAATTTCAAACTTTTTCAAATTAAATTTTAAAAGGATAGTCGTGAGAAAAACAAAATTTATTGCCATCTGCCTTAGCGCTTGCGTGGCAAATTCGCTCTTTGGAGCAGAGCATAAAGACAATAACGAAACAAGGCTTGATGGCGTTGTAGTAAGTGCTAGTGGCTTTTCGCAGCAGATTAAAGAAGCTCCCGCAAGCATAAGCGTGATAGGTGGTGATGAGCTAACAAAAGATAGCTTTACATCACTTCACTCAATCGCTCAAAAGGTGCCAGGCGTAAATGTCGTTGGCGGAGAGGACGGAGCAGCTAGTGGTATCTCGATACGTGGCATGGAGAAGTCTCAAACGCTAGTTTTAATTGATGGTAAAAGAGTAAATTCAAGCAGCGCAAATCCAAAGGGCGGAGCAGGGGATATGAACTCAAATTTCATCCCACCAGCTGAAGCAATCGAGCGTATAGAGGTTATCCGTGGTCCTATGAGCTCGCTTTATGGTAGTGATGCGGTTGGTGGCGTGATAAATATCATCACTAAAAAGGATTTTTCAAAATTTAGTGGCAACGTCAGCATCTCAACCACGATAAACACTCACAAAGGCATTGGCGATGGCAGGCAAGGCGACTTTTATCTAAATTTACCTCTTTATAAAGATCTTTTTGCACTTCAGCTTTGGGGATATAAAAAGCTAAGAGATGAAGATGGCTACATCGGTGGCTATCAAAAGAGCGATAAGAGAAATTTAAGTGCAAAGCTTTGGATCACGCCAGATGAACATAATAAATTTTTTATCCTTGGCTCAAACGAAAGGCATGATTATTCAAAAACGGTTGGCAAATCAGCCGATCCAGACCCAAGAAAAAGACCATTAGATAATTATGACTACGAGAAAAAGAGCTATGGCGTGGGCTATCTTGGTGAATTTGATAGCCTAAATGCCGATATCAGCTACATTTATGATGAGACGCAAAGAACGAGCCTTTTTGACAAATTTATACCAGCAAAAGCCAAAAATCACAACTTTAACTCTAAATTTACAACGTTTTTTGGCGCACACACTCTAACTTTTGGCTATGACTTTAGCAAACAAAATGTCGGCACGACCTTCATCGTCTCAAACGCCTCAAGAAACGGCTTAAAAGATCCAAAGACCTACTCGATGAGCGAGCATGCAGGATTTATCGAGGATGAGTGGCAAATTTTAGAAGAGAAGCTATTTTTAACGCTTGGTTCAAGGCTCACGCACAACGAATTTTTTGGTAACCACCTCTCGCCAAGAGCCTACCTAGTCTATAATGCCACAGATACGCTAAGCTTAAAAGGTGGCGTAGCGACTGGCTATAAAACGCCAAATGTCAATCAAATCTCCCCAGAAGTAGGCACTATCCAGGGTGGCTGGAGAATAGTTGATTTTGGCAACAAAGATCTAAAACCAGAAAAGAGCACAACATACGAAGTTGGGGCATATTATGACAATCAGGCTGATTTTAGAGGCTCGGTAACGCTTTTTAGAAATGAGTTTAAAGATAAGATCTTAGACACTGATGGCAGTAACGTTAATAAAATTCCTGCCTTTGGCACTTGCGCAGGTGCACCACACGTTAATTGTCCTGGCTGGGGAACTTACTTTAACATAGAAGGTGCGACTGTTTGGGGCGTGGAGCTAAGTGGCGACTACGACATCCTTTCAAATCTAAATCTAAGCTCAAACTACACCTATAATAAGTCAAAGATAAAAACTGGCAACCCAACTATAAATACGCCAAGAGGACCTATGAAATTTAGTGAGACAAATCTAGCCAGACTTGACGGCAAAAGCCTTACGGCAACGCCAGAGCATGCATTTCATGCAACACTTGCTTATAAACCAATTAAGAGTGTAAAAACATTCTTCACCACAAACTATGAGAGTAAGCTAACAAGTGTAAATTTTGGTGCTGGCAACAGCATAAGAGAGAACACAAAGGACCTACTCACCTTCGATACAGGCGTAAGCTGGGACGCAAACAAGCACCTAACACTTAGCCTAAATGCTTATAATATCTTTGATAAAGTAAGATACGATGAGGCGCTTGTGGGAAATACATATTACTTTTATCCGCAAGAGGGCAGGAGATTTTGGTTTAAGGTCGCTGCAAAATGGTAAGAGCGTTTAAATTTTTGCTTTTTACGCTTGGCTTGACACAGACTTTGCACGCAGGGCCTAGCCAAACACCTGAGCCACTTAGTCAAAAAGCTGCTAGTAAATTTGAAATTTCGACCTTTAAAATAAGCGCGAATGATGAAATTTATAAAATTTTCACAGCCAAGCTAAAGGGGCAAAATGAGTTTAAAAACGTGCTTTTCTTGCTTGATGCAAATGCCCAGTTTAATATGCTTTTAAATGAATTTAATGGCTCATCTGCTCCACTAATAATAGGCATAGGATATGACACAGACAAAAGCTACGAAGTAGAAAAACGCACAAGAGATCTCACGCCAAAGGCAGATGGCGAGGAGTTTAGCAAAGGTGGTGGCGCAGATGCGTTTTACCACTTTTTGACTAGAAATTTAGTGCCGCTAATAGATGAGAAATTTAACGTGCAAAATAGCCAAAAAAGCCTTTATGGCCACTCTTTTGGCGGGCTTTTCACGCTTTATGCCTTGCTTAAAGATGAGGGCATCTTTTCAAATTTCTTTATCGCTTCACCATCTCTTTGGTGGGGTGAATCTGAAATTTTAAAGCAAAACGTTAGCGAGGGTAAATTTAAAGAGAAACTAAAAGCTAAATTTGTCTTTCTTAGCGTTGGCGAGCTTGAAAAGAGAAAGGGCAAAACTGACAAAGCTGGCGTTTTAAAAGCGAGCGATTTGGCTGAAATTTTAAAACAAAGTGGCATAAATTCTCACTTTGAGTTTTATAAAAATGAAACCCATGGCAGCGTCATACCTCTAAATTTAAAAGAGCTTTTAAAATATCTAAAGGATTAAAAATTTAAGGCTATTTTTGTTAAAATCCGCCTCATGAGAGTAGATAAATTTTTAAACGTAGTAAATATCACCAAAAGGCGTGCCGTTAGCGAAGATATGTGCAAAAGTGGCGTTGTGAGCATCAACGGAGTGCAGGCAAAAGCGGCAAAAGATGTTAAGGTTGGCGATGTGGTTAGCATCAAATTTCTAACGCGCGAGGCGAGATACGAGGTGCTAGCGATCCCAACTACAAAAAGCATACCAAAAAGCGCCCAGAGCGAATATGTAAAAGAGCTTTGATGGTTTTTGAGCTTTTGGAAAATGAGCTTGACGAGCTTGTGCGAGTGCTGCCAAAAAGTGGTGTGGTGCTACTAAGTGGCGATCTAGCAAGTGGCAAAACGACGCTTGTAAAGGCGATCATCAAGGCTCATGGCATCCATGAGAGCGTGACATCTCCGACATTTTCATTGATGCAAATTTATGGTAAAGATATCTACCACTATGACGTTTACCAGATCGGATTTGACGGGATGGCCAAAAACGGTCTTTTTGAAAATTTATTTGAAGAGGGGCTTCACTTGGTAGAGTGGGGCGATGAAAATTTAGAAAAAGCTCTAAAGAAAAACGGCGAGAGCTATACGATGATAAAAATTTCTCCTAGCAAAAATGGCAGAAAATACGAGGTTATAAGTGCATAAACTAGAAGTAAAAGATCTAAAAAAGACGATTAAAAAAACTGAGATCATAAAAGGTATATCTTTAGAGGTAAATAGTGGCGAAGTCGTGGGGCTTCTTGGTCCAAATGGTGCGGGAAAGACGACCACTTTTTATATGATCTGCGGGCTCATCTCGCCAACTAGCGGAGATGTTTTTTTAAACGATGAAAAGATCACAAACGTCCCGCTTCACAAAAGAGCGCACCTTGGTATTGGCTATTTGCCGCAAGAATCAAGCATATTTAAAGAGCTAAGCGTAGAAGAAAATTTACTTCTTGGGGCTGAAATTTTAAATCAAAGCGAAGAAGAGATCTCTAAAAGAGTAAATGAGATGCTAAATATGCTAAACATCGAGCCTATCCGCCTAAGAAAGGGCGTTAGTCTAAGTGGCGGCGAGCGCAGACGCTGTGAGATCGCTAGAAGCCTCATCATAAAGCCAAAATTTTTGCTGCTTGATGAGCCATTTGCAGGCGTCGATCCTATCGCAGTTAGCGACATCCAAAGCATCGTTAGAGACCTTAAAAAGCTAGGTATCGGCGTTTTGATAACTGACCACAACGTCCGTGAGACACTAGCCATTTGCGACAGGGCCTACGTCATCAAAGATGGCTCGCTACTAGCAAGCGGCAGTGCGAGCGAAGTGGCAAACAACAAGCTCGTTAGAACGCACTATCTTGGCGAAGAATTTAAGCTGCTTGAGTAGATGATGCTAAGGCAAAAGCAAACTTTAGCGCCAAAGATCAAACTAAATCAAACGCTAAGAAGCTGGCTTCCCATCCTTCAAAGCGGGCTTGATGAGCTAAAAGAGACGCTTGAGCCTTTTATAAAAGACAATCCATTTGCCACGATCGAACATAAAAATTTAGAAAAAAGCGAAAAAAAACGAAATTTTTTTGAGCAGGTTAGTAGAAATTCTGTTACTGAGAGTATTGAGGCTTTAAGCATTTACAAAGAAAGTCTCTATGAAAAGCTCGTTAGCCAGATAAATCCACCACTTTTCCCCACGCAAAAGTCACAAGATATCGCATATAAGATCATCGAGTGTTTAGATGATGAGGGCTATTTTTCTTATGATGATGAAATTTTTGCGGGCTTTAATGAGGGCGAAGTAGAGCGGGTTAGAGCGAGATTTGCCTACCTTGAGCCATGTGGCGTGGGTGCAAAGGATGTAAAAGAGAGCTTTTTGTTTCAGCTAAGCGAGGCAGAAGCAAGCGATGAGATCATAGAGTGCGCGAAAAAGATCATCTTAAATTTTGAAAATATAGAAAAGCTTAGAAAGCTTAAATTTTACGACGACGCGCTAAAGATCATAAAAAAATTTAAAAATCCCCCGGCCATTGAGTATCTCGAAGATGAAAAAGAGGCGGTGCCTGATATCTTCGTGCTAAGCACAAGCAGTGGCATAAGCGTGCAGATAAATGACGATTATTATCCTGAAATTTTGGTTGATACCGAGGGATTAGACGAGAAAGAGGCCTTTGTGAGCTCACGCATAAAAGAGGCGAGCGAGCTCATAGACGCCCTTGAGATGAGAAAAGCAACGCTTTATAAGATAGGGCTTATGATAGTTGAGTATCAGTATGACTACTTTTTGGGTGGTGACATAAAGCCCATGAAGCTAAAAGACCTAGCAGACGAGCTTGGGCGTAACCCATCAACCATATCAAGAGCGATCGCAAATAAATATTTAAGCTGCTCAAGAGGTACGGTCGCACTTAAAAATTTCTTTTCAACTGGCTTTGACGAAGAGACCTCAAACGCTGCGATAAAAGAATTTTTACTAGAGCTCATCAAAGGTGAAGATCACAAAAAGCCACTTTCTGATCTAAAAATTCAAGAGCTAATCCAAGCTAAATTTAACATCCAAATCGTTCGCCGAACCATCACAAAATACCGCAAAATTCTAAACATCGGTAGCTCAAGCCAGCGAAAAAGAGTCTATCAGATAAACGGATAACTACCACTCATTTACAGCAAAAAGTATGGTCTTGCGTATCTGCGCAAAAAGCTCGTTGTTAAGCTCTTCGTACTCTTTGCCACGTTTTTTATATTGTGCCATGCCCGCTGCATCGTCGTTCCAAGAGCCCATACTGCCAAAGACATCAGCCAAGCTTGCCGCAGCAAAAAGAGCTAAATTTTTCTTTGGCATAAGCGGTGCATTAAATATCTTTTGATCATCATTGTTTAAAGATCCAAGTGATTTTAAAGCCCTGCGAAAACACTCACCAAAATTCTCACACTCTATCTCATCTGCAAAGGCCGCTATCTTAGTAAGTATGGCCATAAAAGCCTCTGTGTTGTCGCTAAAATTTTCTAAATTTACATCTTTTTCAAGACCGAATTCTTTATATATTATGTCCCAGCCTCTTTGATCTTTGTTGTATTTCCAGTAGGGTACGAAGTAACTTATGTGCTCTTTAAAAATGCAAATGATCGATTTTGCGGTAGAGTTTGAAAAGCTAAGCAATAAACGTTCATCTGATGAGCCAATTAAATTTGCAGTAAGTCTTACATTGCTTAATCCAAGCTTTAATGCGTGCTCAAACCACTCATTTACGCTATTTGCCCTATGGCCTGAGAGAAAGTGAAAATTTATACTATTTTCGTAGCTAGTGTCATTATACAGGATAGGAGAATTTGAATTTATGGCCTGCTTTGCGGCAACAATAATGGCGCATATATTAAACATTTCACCATTCATTTTTGCTCTCTTTAAAGCTCTATGGCAAGCTGTACTCTAGCCGACCATCACAAAATTTTCTTGATTTTTAAAGTATGGTTTTAGGCTCTCATAAGCAGATTGAATATTTTTAAATTTCTTTGCATATTCTTCTTGTATGAGAGGATTTTTGTTGGCGTGCCTGTCTGGGTGATAGATATTTACGAGTGAAAGATAGCTCTGCCTGATAGTTTCAAAGTCATCATCTTTTTTACAACCTAAAATCTCAAAATTTTCCTCAAGCAAATTTGCAAGTACAGAAAATCTGCTTACAAATTTAGATGAGCTTTTTATTTTTATGCCTTGTTTAAAGGCTTTGTAGTCTTTTTCATCATAGATAAAATTTACGCTAAATTTTGGATAGTTTCTTTTGTAGAGTAGTTTGTTTAATGTGTTTATGTCGTTGTCATTTGAGATGGTGATGTTTAATAAATCATCATTTTTGCTAAAAGCAACATTACTTTTTACCAGACTCTCGCTGATGTAGCTAGCAAAATCTCTGCAAAGTGCATCTTTTAGTTCAAATTTGACTTCATTTTTTACAAAATTTACGTTTAGGCTAATGACTGGAGTTAGGGTATTTTTTTGAACAAAGCCAAGCTTTATGGTTTTATAGTTTGCAAAACGAATATCAAGCTTATCATCACTTTGCTTTTCATAAAGTTTTTTTATAAATTTTAAAAAGCACTTGCGTTGTGGGATCTCGCTCTCTTCATAAAACGAAATAACCTTATTTTTATTAGATAAAATTTTTGTAAAATTTCTGCTTATCATATCTCTAAGCTCACGAAACAAAGCGTCATTATCAGTTAAAATGCTTAGAGATTCTAATGTTTGCGTAACTTTCATTGCCTACTCCACATAAAATATTACATGTTTTAGCAATAAGCATTCCAAATTTATATTTTTCTTATATCTTGGCCTTTAATGTACTCTGCAAATTCGTTTTTTAGTTTATTTTCTTTATACGAGATCGCCTCTTCTTTTGTATGAGAAACGGCTTCTTTTTGAGTTTTTTTGATCTCACCTTGCTCTTTAGTAAGTTCTTTTTTTATCTCTTTTAAACTATCGAAAAAATCATTCATTTTTGCTCCTTTTGTTTTTATCGGATTTTACTAAAACAGTTATAAAATTAAAATGAATACAATTTTTCTTTAAGGAAAGTTTGGCTAATATCTCGACTTAACTTTCTTGTGCGCTCGTAGCTCAGCTGGATAGAGCATTTGATTGCGGTTCAAAAGGTCAGAGATTCGAATTCTCTCGGGCGCACCATCTTTTAAATTCTTAATGACAAACTTCATGATTTTTATAGTAAAATAAGCAAAAAAATTAAAAGAGAAAAAATGGATTTTCAAAATATTCAAAAACAAATTTTAGTACTAAAAGAGAGCTTGACAGCATTAGAACAAAATAGTGAGCACGAGATCGGCTTGGCAGTTGGGGTTGTTGAGTTTAATAAAAACGCTGACGAACTTAAAAAAAAGCTTACAAATCTAAAAGGTGAAAGCGATTTCTTTAAAAGTGTCTTCAACACAGAGGACTATTATGAAAACATTAGTACTTATTTGGAGCAGATAAAGAGAAGCTTAAATTATAAAATTGAGAAAAACGGTGTGAGCTTTAAGGCAAATGAAAATTTGCAAGAAAGCTATGTTGCCATTTTAAATATAATAGAAATTTTAGTAGCAGAGTATCAAATACAAAACAAAAATAAAGCGAAAAATCTCTTTTCTAGGACAACAGATACTACTCAAATAAAATCACTACTTGCAGAGCTAAATACTCTACAAGAGCGTATACATAATGTTTTGCATATTCATTCTAGGATAGTTTCAAATGTTATTTTGCAAAATTTTAAGATAATTTATACGTTCTTTTATAATTGTATTAAGGCTGCAAAGCAACGCAAAGATGAGCTTTTGCTAGTGGAGATCGCGGGTATAACTGATAAGATAATAACTATGATAAAACCGGTCTTTAGTGCAAAAATTTTAAATACAAATGAGCTTATTTATCACTACTTAATCTTTGAGCTAAAAGAACTAAAAGCTTGTGCGATAGGTGAGGAGCTAGTTTAAAATTTTATCAATTATCTCTTTTGCTCCATTTGGCAAAAGAATCTCTTTTAGAGCTTTGCTGCTTTTATTTAGATCAAAATTTTCTATCATTCTTATAACTTCATCTTTGTTTAAAATTTCTCCATTTTGCAAGCAAATTTCAGCAATGCCTTTATCTTTTAAAAATTTAGCGTTATAAAACTGATGATTGCCAGCGGCATAAGGAAATGGCACAAAGATAGATGGCAAAGCATTTGCACAAAGCTCCCAAAGCGAGCTAGCTCCTGCTCTTGATATGGCAAGGTCAGCCTTGCTCATCTTATTTTCTATCTCTTTACTAAATTCAAAAATTTCTAAATTCGTTTCATTAAAGCCAAGTTCATCATATCTTTTTTTAAGTTCATCAAAGCCATTTTTACCACATTGATGAGTTATATTTATGCCTTTTTCTTTAAGATATGGAGCTAAATTTATAGCTAGTTCATTTATCGCTTTTGCGCCTTGCGAACCTCCTAAAAACAAAATAGTCTTTAATTCCTCTCTCACTCTTGCACTATCGAAAAATTTCTTTGCTACGGGATAAGGGTAGGGCGAAGCTTTATCATAAGAGCTAAAAAAGCCTTTTGCATAAGGCTTTAAAATTTTATTTAATTTGCCCATTACAGCATTTTGTTCGTGGATAAAAAGTGGCACTTTTGAGATAATGGCTGCAATGGCTGCTGGAGCTGCTGAATAGCCACCAACGCTAATGACTACCTTAACGTCATTTTGCTTAAAAATTTTTCTACATTTTAAAGCAAGATTTACGATATTTGTTAGTGATTTTAGTTTAGCAAAGCCTCTCTTATTTACTACGCCACTACTTGGTAAGAAAAATTTTTGTAAAAAATTCTCGTCATTTTCAAACCAAAATTTATCTTGCCCACTAGTTGAGCCGATAAATATAGGCTTAATATCTCGTCTATTTAGCTCCTCGCAAAAGCTTCTTGCGATAGCTAAATGCCCACCAGTACCTCCACCGCAAATAACAATCATAATTTTGCCCTTTTACTAACCATCAAAACCATACCGATACCGATACAAATCGCAAGCACAGAGCTACCGCCGTAACTAAGAAATGGCACAGCAATACCTTTAATAGGCGTGATCGATGTGATACCATAGCTATTCATTAAAAATGAAAACGATAAGATAAGCCCGACACCAAGCGTAAATAGATGATAGACCTTATTTTCGCTTCTAGCTGAAATTCTAAAAATTCTATAAAGTAGCGCTATAAATATAGTTACAATACACAAAATACCAAATACACCAACCTCTTCAGCGATACCAGCTAATACAAAGTCAGTATGGACCTCACTTAAAAAGCCGAGCTTAAAGATACCAGCGCCAAGCCCTTCGCCGAAAAATTCGCCATGCTTTATAGCGTTTAATGAGTGAGAAATTTGATATGGCTCTGGCGCATCAGCTACTCTTAATACATCTGCAACACTGTCAGGCAAGAAAGAAAGCACCATATTTTGTATCGTGCCCCACCATGATTTTATACGTAAAATTCTATGCTCAGAGCTGATTATCGCTACTGTCATAACAAAAGCGGCCCCTAAAATACCGATACTAAAAAGTCTCGCACTTGCTCCTGCAAAAAGTGCCATCGTCACAAATGTAAGTGCTAGCACGACCACTTGACCAAGGTCATTTTGCATAACAGCAATAAGAAAGATAGCAACACCAAAAAGAATAATATAAGGCATAAGTATTTTAATCTCATCTAGCAAGGTTCTTTTGCCTTCACTAAATTTTCTAGTAAAACTCCAAGCTAAGAAGTAGACAAAACCGATTTTAAAAAACTCGACTGGAGCTAGTGAAAAGCCAGGCAGTCTAATCCAGCGTCTAGCACCGCCAGCGTCAGTTACCATAGAAGCTGGTAATGCATGCATTAACCCCATAGCGATACCACAAGATATAAGAAGGCCAAACCCTATCCAAACAAGCGTCTTTTCAGGATTGAGCCTAGAGAGCCACCACATAATGAAAATTCCGATGCAACCAACAATAAACTGGCGGACAAAAAAGTGAAACTCGTCGTAATTAAAAAATAAAACCGTAAAAACTGGCAAAGATAGTGAAAAAATAATGCTTATAGCGATCAAAGTCGAACAAAGATAGAAAATGATCTTATCAACTGCCAAAATTTAACTCCAAGTTTAAAAAGTGCCAAAGTATAATAAAAAACGGCTTACAAAGATATTATTTGCTATAATTGCAAGCTTTAAGGAAGGGCATGAAGATAGGTATATTTGACTCAGGACTTGGCGGGCTGAGCGTCTTAAATGAAGCTTTAAGCAAGCTTAGCGAGCATGAATTTTTATATTATGCAGACGTAAAAAATGTCCCGTATGGACAAAAGAGCAGGGATGAGATTTTAAAATTTAGCTTTGATGCGGTGAAATTTCTCATAGAAAATGGCGCAAACGCCGTTGTAGTAGCTTGTAACACGGCAACAAGCGTAGCGATAAAAGAGCTTAGAGCAAATTTAAGCGTACCGATCATCGGCATGGAGCCAGCCGTAAAAAGGGCTCATGACTTAAGTCATAATGATGCCTTAAAAACGCTTGTCATAGCCACTCCAGTCACCGTAAATGGTGCAAAACTAAAAGAGCTGATCATAAATTTACACGCAAAAGATAAGACTGAGCTGCTCGCTCTACCACGCCTTGTAAATTTTGCTGAAAATGAAGAATTTGACACCGAGAATGTGAAATCATATCTAAAAGAAGAGTTAGCTAAATTTGATCTAAGCAAATTTAGCTTTTTGGTGCTTGGCTGCACGCACTTTAACTATTTTAAAGATAGCCTAAGAGAAATTTTGCCGCCAAATATAAGCATAATTGATGGCAACGAAGGGACAATAAACCGCCTCATAAGTGAGCTTGGACTAAAAATTTCTACTTTAAATAAAGCCCCAAAAGTTAGATTTTTCTATTCTGGCAATGAAGTATTCAGTAAATTTGAGCTAGATAAAATTTTAAGGAATTTAGCTAGATTAGAGAAGATGAGGGCGATCTGCTAGGTTAAATCTAACTAAATACCACAAATAAAAATTTTATAAAATACACTAAATTTTTATATACTCTTATATGTATTTAGGCTTTTCTCTGCTTTATTATATAGACTACACTTATTACTACAACCACCGCTAAAAGAGCGATCGTGATTATTAAAAGTGTCTGTTTATCAGGGCTTGAGCCTATAAAATAGCCGACTCCAAGTAAAACAGCACACCAAATCCCAGCTCCAAGTGAGGTAAATAGGCAAAATCTAAAAATGTTCATCTTAGCAAGTCCGGCTGGTAGGCTGATGTATTGACGAATGCCAGGAATCAGACGTGAGTTAAATGTAGAAATTTCGCCGTGTTTATTGAAAAATGCTTCAAATTTATCCATCTTTTCGTGGGTGATGCCGACAAATTTGCCGTATTTTAAGATGATCTCACGTCCAAAAAAGTAGCAAAGATAGTAGTTAAAAATGGCTCCAAGTAAGCTACCAAGCGTGCCTGAGATAAAGGCAAGCGCTAAGCTCATATCGCCTTTGTGAGCTAGATATCCAGCTGGTATCATCGCCACTTCGCTTGGAAATGGAAAAAACGAGCTTTCTAAAAACATCATGATAAATATGCCGGCATAACCCCAGCTACTTACACTCGCAACTATAAAATCAATAACATCATGCAGCATTTAAATTCCTGAAAAATTTTAAAGTGAGCCATTTTAGCAAAGCATAGCTTAAGCTTTTTGACAAAAATAAAGAGAGTTTGTAGCTTATAAAACAAGATGAAAGTAGAAACAAAATAGGGCGAAAGCTCGCCCCGTTTTTAAAATGCAGGTATAACTTCGCCTTTATAGCGAGTGATGATGAAATTTTTAGTATCAGGGCTAAGCACCGCATCAACTAAAGCTTTGATCTTAGGGCTGTTTTCATTACCAGCTCTTGTGACGATGATGTTAGCGTAAGGACTATTAGCGTCTTCAAGTAAAAGTGCGTCTTTTGCCACGCTCATGCCAAGATCAAGGACGAAATTTGTACTAATGGCAGCGATATCGACATCATCAAGCGTTCTTGGTATCTGAGCACCCTCAAGCTCTACAAACTGTAAATTTTTAGAATTTTTAGTTATGTCATTTATAGTTGCAACTTTTACGTTTTTATCGATCTCTATAAGACCAGCTTTTTCTAAAATTCTAAGTGCTCTATTACCATTTGATGGATCGTAAGCGATCGCAACTTTTGCACCATCTTTTAACTCTTTTATGTTTTTTATCTTTTTAGAGTAAAAGCCAAGTGGCTCGACATGGACATTTGCAACACTTACAAGGTGCAAGCCTCTAGCCTTGTTTTGCTCCTCAAGATATGGCAAATGCTGAAAGAAATTTGCATCCAAACTGCCATCTTCTGTTGCGACATTTGGGATAGAGTAGTCTGAAATTTCAGAGATAACAAGGTCGTAGCCTTTCTCTTTCAGCTTTGGCTTTACAAATTCTAAAATTTCAGCGTGCGGTACTGGCGAGACGCCGACTACGATAGTGTGGTCCTTGTCGGCTGCGTGAAGGCTTAGAGCAACTAAAGATGCGGTTAAAAGTTTGATAAATTTCATTGTTTTTCCTTTTTTATTTGGTTTAAGCGACGCTAAAAAGGTAAAAGCTTTTACGTCGCTTATTTAAAAATTTTAATTAAAATGCTGGAAGAATAGCGCCGTTGTATTTGATCTCGATAAATTTTTTAACTTCTGATGAGTTTATTGCTTTATCAAGAGCTTTTATTTTAGGGCTATTTTCGTTACCAGACTTTACTACAACGTAGTTTACATACGGGCTATTTTTGCTTTCAAGCACAAGTGCGTCTTTTACCGGATTAAGATTAGCATTTAGAGCATAGTTTGTGTTAATAACCGCGATAGTAACGTCATCAAGTGTTCTTGGTACTTGTGCAGTCTCTATCTCTTCAAATTTAAGCTTTTTAGGGTTATCAACTATATCAAGCGGAGTTTTTAGTGGATTATCGTTTAGCTTAATAAGTCCAGCATTTGCAAGAATATCTAAAGCGCGACTTTCATTTGTTGGATCATTTGGGATAGATACAGTCGAACCATCTTTTAGATCTTTGATGTCTTTTATCTTTTTAGAATAAACTCCCATTGGCTCAAGATGAACGCCAACTGTTTTTATAAGATGAGTGCCTTTGTTTTTGTTAAATTCGTCCAAATATGGAAGGTGTTGAAAGAAATTTGCATCTAAATCGCCATCTTCTGTTGCAAGGTTTGGCGTGGTATAGTCGTTAAATTCTTTGATTTCAAGCGTATAGCCATCTTTTGCCAAAAGAGGCTTTACAATCTCTAAAATTTCAGCATGTGGAATAGGTGTAGCACCAACGATTATTGTTTTTGATTTATCAGCTGCATTTGCACTTACACTAAGACCAAGAGCAACTAAAGAAGAGAGAAGTAGTTTTTTCATTTATTATCCTTTTAAAATTTGCCAAGCACCAAAAAAGGATAAATTTAAGCTAGAGTGTTAAATTTCTTTTTAAGCGCTTAAGCTAGTTCTAAGCACTTAAAAAGAAATTTTGTGCTTAGAGATTAGTCTTTCGACAACGCGTTTTTTAATAGGCGGCACATGTGGCACATATCTGATTTCATCTTTTATCCTTTCAGCTAAAATTAATTCGGGCAATTTTAAGGAAAAAAGCTTAAAATCAGATAAAAACAAAGGCCTATTTTTTAGAAATTTTATATAAGTAGTTACCTAGAACTTGAAAAATTTGAACCATAATGATAAGAATAACCACGGTGTAGAGCATGATATCTGGGCGAAATCTTTGATATCCGTAGTTTATAGCGACAGATCCTAGTCCGCCACCACCAACTGCTCCAGCCATCGCTGAAAAGCCGATATTTACGATAAGCGTTAGTGTAAATGCCGAGATAATGCCAGGAAGTGCCTCTACAAACATGACACGAAAGATGATCTGAAATTTCGAGCTACCAAAGCTTTGAGCGGCTTCAATTATGCCTTTATCAACCTCTTTTAGAGCGTTTTCGATTAGCCTTGCCACAAATGGAGCCGCTCCAATAGTTAGCGGGACGATCGCAGCTGTGGTGCCAATACTTGTGCCTACGATCATTTTTGTGACCGGAAATAGCACGATGATCAAAATGATAAATGGAAAGCTTCTAAGCACGTTTATAACGATATCTAGCACAAAATAAAGCTGCTTGTTTGGCTTTAATCCATCTTTATCTGAAAGTATGAGCAAAACCGCGGGTATGAGGCCTATAGCAAAGGCGAGCAGGGTAGAGACGATGCTCATATATAGCGTCTCGCCGATAGCTGGCAACAGTATCCTAGAAAATACATCTGGAAATTTAGAAAAATCAATACAAAACATCAAGCAACCTCCCATAAAACGCCACTTTGCTTGATGTAGTTAAGCACGTTTTCTTTATCTTCTTCATCTATGTTTATGACAAGCGAGCCAAGGACGTTGTCGTTTAGCTTTTCAAGCTTGCCCCAGACTATGTTAAAGTCGATATTTAGGCTTCTAGCCATGTGTGTGATCACACTGTTTTGAGCCACTTCTTTTGGAAAAAATAGCCTGATATTTGTGCCAGTGCTTGGCAGAATTTCAACTTCACCCAAAAATTCTTTCATCTTTTCATCTGGCTTTAAAAATAGCTCTTCAATGCTTCCAGAGCCTATGATCTTGCCACCTTCAAGCAGTATCGCACGTTTTGCGATCGATTTTACAACCTCCATCTCGTGCGTGACGATGACGACACTAATATCTAGCTCTTTGTTTATCTTCTCAAGCAATTCTAAAATTTGATTTGTCGTGTTTGGATCAAGAGCCGAAGTCGCCTCATCGCTTAGTAAAATTTTAGGATTTAAAGCAAGTGCTCTAGCGATGGCGACACGCTGTTTTTGTCCGCCACTTAGCTCGCTTGGATAGCTTTTTGCCTTGCTTTCAAGACCGACTAAATTTAAAAGCTCTCTCACTCTTTTTTCGGTTTCATCGCTTTTATAGCCCCAAAATTTAAGCGGAGTAGCGACGTTTTCAAAGACATTTTTTCTAGCCATCAAGGCAAAATGCTGAAATATCATCCCAACATCCCGCCTTAAATGTCTTTGCTGCATCTCATCTAAATTTTTTATCTCTTTATCAAAGACTTTTAAGCTGCCATCTTGATAGCTTTCAAGCCCGTTTATGCACCTTAAAAGCGTTGATTTACCAGCACCGCTATGTCCCACGATAGCAAAAATTTCACCCTTTTTAACCTCTAAATTTATATCAAAAAGGATCTGCGTATCACCATAAAATTTGTTTAATTTCTCTATTTTTATCACTATTTTTCTCCAAGAGCTTCTAATTCTTCACATACTTTTTTAAATTTAGCCTCAGCGCTCTCTAGCGCCTCTTTGTTTGTCTCTATAACTTCTTTTGGTGCGTTTGCCACGAAATTTTGATTATTTAACATACCTGAGAGCTTAGCTATCTCTTTTTCAAGCTTTGTCTTTTGAGACTTGAGTCTTGTGATGATACCGCTCATATCAAGCCCTTCAAGCGGGACAAATGACTCTAAATTTTCACTCACGTCTCTTATTGAATTTTCGATTTTCTCATCTACAAAGCCGATCTCTTCGCATTTTGCAAGCAGCTTGATGTACTCTTTGACCTCGTCAAGGTCGATTTTTTCATTAAATTTAACAAAGGCTTTTGCTATCTTTGAGTTGCCAAGATCGATGGTCGCTTTTGCACGGCGAATAGCCACGATCGCTTCGATAACTAGCTCAAATTTCTTCTCAACCTCTAAATTTCGCTCTTTTACCTCTGGGTAGCTCATCACCATTATTGACTTTGCGTTTTCAAGCTGTGTGCCGCTAAGCTCTTGAAATAGATACTCTGAAAGAAATGGCATGAAAGGATTTAGTAGTTTCATCGCCTCTTTAAATATACTTCCAAGCTCTTTTACACTCGCTTTATCAGCCTTACTAAGCTCAATACCCCAGTCACAAAACTCATCCCAAAGGAATTTATAAAGTGTGTTTGCTGCGTCATTAAAGCGGTAGGCGTCGATGTTTTCACGCACCTCTCTCACGCACTCGTTAAAGCGGCTATTCATATAAATTCCAAGCTTTGTTTGAAGCTTGATATCCTCTAAATTTGGAAATTTACTCTCATTTAGTATGAGGTATTTGCTCGCATTATAAAGCTTGTTGGTGAAATTTCTTACCTGCTTCATTTTAGCGTCACTTAGCTTGATATCGCGTCCTTGAACAGCTAAAAGAGTTAGCGTAAAGCGCAATATATCGGCGCTATACTCATTGATGCTATCAAGCGGGTCAATGACGTTGCCAAGGCTTTTACTCATCTTTCTACCAAATTCATCTTTTACGAGTGCGTGCAGATAAATGTCGTCAAATGGCAACTTACCAAGGGCATTTTCACCCTGAAACATCATCCTAGCAACCCAGAAAAATAATATATCAAAGCCAGTGATTAGTAGGTTGTTTGGATAAAATTCAGCCAAATCGCCTTCAAACCATTTTTCATTTTTTAGCTCATTTTCATTACCCCAACCAAGCGTGCTAAATGGCCAAAGACCAGAGCTAAACCACGTATCTAGCACGTCTGGGTCTTGGTGAAAATTTTTACTTTTGCACTTTTTGCACTCGCATGGCTCTCCCTCGTCAGCCCACATATAACCGCAATCATCGCAGTAAAATACTGGAATTTGATGCCCCCACCAAAGTTGGCGTGAGATACACCAGTCTCTTAACTCTCTCATCCACGCGTTAAAGCTGTTTATCCAGTGCGGCGGGTAAAATTTAGCAAGGCCCTCTGAGACCTTTTGTATCGCCTCGTCTGCGATCTCTTTTTTGACAAACCACTGCTTTGAGATATATGGCTCGACGACGTTTTTGCAGCGGTAGCAGTATCCTACTTGGTTTTCATAGTCCTCGATCTTTTCAACATTGCCAAGTTTTTCAAGCTCGGCCACGACGATATCTCTAGCCTCAAGCCTCTCAAGTCCTGCAAATTTATCGCACTTGTCGTTTAAAATACCTTTTTCATCAAATACAGTGATAAACTCAAGGTCGTGCCTTTTGCCAACTTCATAGTCGTTTTGATCATGCGCAGGTGTGACTTTAACAAGACCTGTTCCAAACTCCATATCAACGTGCTCGTCGGCAATGATCTCGATCTCTCTATTTATGATAGGTAGCACCACTTTTTTGCCGATTAAATTTTTATAGCGCTCGTCGTTTGGATTTACCATTACGGCGGTGTCGCCAAAGTAGGTCTCCGGGCGAGTTGTTGCAACAACAACAAATTCGCTTGGCTTATCTGTAAAATAGTACCTCAAATGATAAAGCTTGCCTTTGTTCTCCTTATGTTCGACCTCGATGTCAGAAAGCGCCCCATCATGCGTACACCAGTTTATCATATAGTTTTTCTGAACTATCAGACCCTTGTCGTATAAATTTACAAAGGCTTTTTTTACAGCTCTTCTTAAGCCCTCATCCATAGTAAATCTCTGGCGTGACCAAGCTGGAGTGATGCCAATTTTTCGCATCTGATGGACGATCATGCCACCACTTTTTTCCTTCCACTCCCACACTTTTTCTACAAATTTCTCACGGCCAAGCTCTTCTTTTTTGATCCCTTGAGCCAAAAGCTGCTTTTCAACGACGTTTTGAGTAGCGATACCAGCGTGATCAAGGCCTGGCTGCCAAAGTGTCTTGTAGCCATCCATCCTCTTGTAACGAGTCATGATGTCTTGGAGCGTGAAGGTTAGGGCGTGTCCGATGTGAAGCGAGCCAGTCACATTTGGAGGTGGCATCATAATGCAAAATTTACGTCCATCTTTTTGGATATCTTTGTTCGCGTCTATCTCGAAGTATCCGCGTTCTTCCCAAATTTTATAAAATTTATCTTCTATCTCTTTTGCATTGTAAAATTCTGCCACTTTTGTCTCCTCAGTTTCGTTTAAAAAATGCTTAATGTTATCTAAAATTTGTTTAAAAAAATCTTTGCAAAAGTGGGGAAATATGGGCTTGGGGCGGTTAAACGCCCCAAAATTTATATGGCTTATTTAACAGTAAAGCTTCGCTGAGCTAGGTCGTAGTCGTTTTGTCTTTCGTTATACATATTTTCAGTTGTGACTGCGCCAAGCGAGCATTTGCCGCCAAGTCTTACACGATAAGGTGTGTAAAGCACAGCCTCTCTCTTGTCACTATCTAATGCATAAAAACTTAAAACGCGATCATCTTTTATGCTTTGATATTCAAGCTCAATGCTATCTTTAAGGCTCTTACTAAAACCACTTAAATTTTCATTTATTGGCTCAAAGCAGCTGCTTACGATCTCGTTTATTGCACCATTTTTAACCATAGCTTTAGAATTTATCACTATTTTTGAATAGACAACATCATTTACTCTTAGGCTATTTAGATCAATCTCTTTTCCTTTTTCGTCCACAAATGTTCGGTAAATATCAAGCTCTTTTGGCTCTATTTTATGCTTAATCTCAAGCGGCACATAAGCGTAGCTTAAAATAGTGGCATATAGCTTGTTTTCACCAAGTGGTGTGATGGTAAAATTTCCATCTTTTGCTGTAAATGATACGCTTAAAAGGCCGTCAAATTCTTTGCTTTCGCCATTGTAGCTAAGCTTAAATTTATTATTTTTCTCGCCAACATCTTTGCCAAAGTAGGCATTTAGCGCCCTAAGGGCAAAAGCACGCTCCTGTGTTGAACTTAGCTCATTTAAATTTGTGATCAAGAATTTTGCAAGATCATCTGAGTAGTCGTTTTTTTCAAAGTATTTTGCGTGTAGGTACAAGATAAAGGCATTGTCTCTCATCTTTGAGCCAAAGCTAGAATAATCCCTGCTGTAATCAGCTATCTGAGCTTTTTTGATATCTTTTAGCGCCACCTTTGCTTCGTCATTTAAGCCGTTTAGCTTTAGAGCTGCTGCCATTAGATATTTATTAAGTGCAGTCGTATTGTAAGCCTTGTGGTCATAAATTTTATTTAGCACTGATTTATCAGCAACATTTGCGCGGGAGCTTACATAGATAGCATATAGAGCTTCAATGTCTGTGTTTGTATATTTTAAGAGCGAATTTAATGCTCTTTGCTTTACATTTTTATTTAGCTCATATCCAGCCTCTTCAAGATCAAGCAGCACATCAGTTGCATAGATCGAAGCAAATGCATTAGTACTACCCAGATCGCTCCAGTAGCCAAAGCTACCATCTGGTTTTTGCATCTTAATTAGCTCACTCATACCGCTTGCAATAAATCTCTTTTGATCATTTTTTTCAAGCTCATCTTTTGGCTTTAAATTTAAAAGCGCAAGTAGCCTTGAGCTCCTTTGCTCCGCACATCCGTAAGGGTACTCGACTAAATTTTTAGAAGCTGCTAATAGCACGCTTGAGACAGAGCTTGACGCATCTATACTAATATTATGAAAGCCTTTTGGAAGTGAGATCACACTCTCTTTGTCAAAGACACTACTTTTTGCATAGGTGCTGATAGTATAAGGGCTCACTACATCAAGCAAGCTTTGGACAGTTTTTGAACTGTTTTTGTCGCTTATAGTCACGTTATACTCGGCCGCACCAGCTTCAAGAGCTGAAATTTTAAATATAAAGGCTTTATTTTCAAGCGGCTTTAAATTCACATTTTCTTTTGTTTTGATGTTTAAATTTTTACTGCTAGCCACTTTTATGGTTAAATTTTTATCCTCATTTGTTGTGTTTATGAGCCTTAAGTTTGCATTTAGCTCATCGCCTTTTAACAGATAAACTAACGCACTTGGCTTAATAATCACATCATCTTTTACTAAAATTTCTTTATTTACAGCGTTCATGCCAGTTTCATTATTTGCCACGACATCTACTCTAATGGCAGAGTTAAAGCCATTTGGCGTTTTAAACTCGTATGAAATTTCACCATTATCGTCAGCTTGAAGGCTTACTAAATTTGCGTATGTTTTTATATTTTTGCTATCAACCGGGCTAGCATGTTTTGCCATCTTTGCCTCCATAGCAAGTGCTGCCATATCGCCACCAAAGCTTAATGTCTTGCCCTCGACTTTATAGTTTGTGAGCATATTATAAATGTCATAGTCAAAGACACCATCTGGTAAAATTTTGTCAAAAAATTTAAGTGGATCGGCTGGCTTTTGTGACGTTATATCAAGCACGCCAACATCTGTGATAAATAAATTTACATAAGCTTTTGGCTTTGTTTTTAGTGAAATTTTTATATTTTCATCGCTTTTTGCTGTATTTGGCGCATCAAGGCTTAGATTAAGTATCCTTGATGACTTATCGGCCTTAGCATAAACCTTACCGTAAGTCCTAAATGGAGTTAATCCACCATCTGTCATGCGGTAGATATTTGCACTCACGTAAAGTCCGCTAAAATCAAAGTCAAGTTTAAATTTCACATTTGCTGAGTTATTTTTTATCTTAACAACTTTGTAAGCTTTCACGCCACCATCTTCAAGTGTAACAAGGGCGATGCCTTCTTTTATAGCTGAGCTTATATCAGCACTTAGTTCATCGCCTTTTTTGTAGATATTTTTATTTAGTTTGATTTGAGATTTGCTAAGCTCTTTTGTAGGTGCTAGAGTCGAGTAGTTGTAGCCACTTACGTCCATATCAAGGCTTGTACTTGCTCCACTTACTAGATTTGTAGCGATGATCACATATGAGCCACTTTGTGTAAATTTGTAGCTAAACTCGCCATTATCTTTATAAAAATTATCCACATCTTCTAGAGTTTGAAACCACTTTATATAGCCATTTGCATCTCTTTGGTATTGCCAAGTAACACGCTTTATTTCAAATTTTAAATTTGATTTTACGGCCTTTTGACTTGACATATCTACCACAACCGTTCTTATTTTTACATCTTCGTTTGGCTCAGCAAATGTCGTGCTTGCTGCGATACCAACCATATCTTTGTAAGGATAGAGAGTAAAGCTTTTTGTATCGCTTACATTTTTGCCATCATCATTTACATTGAAATTTATCACGCCTGTTATGATAGAAGAGGCATTTTTAGTGCTAAAGCTAAGATCTATCATTTGGCTTGATTTGCCATCTTTTGAAAGAGTGAGATCGTTTTCAAAAGATGGATAAGCGCTTGGTTTTAGCGTATTGTTTTTAAATTTATACTCTTTAAACTCGCTATTTTTATATTCATCATCAAAAAAGCTCACCTGCATGCTGCCATCAAGCTCGCTAGCAGCGCCACCAAAGAGATAGTTACTAGCTAGATTGGCTCTAACAAGCTCATTTGCGAAAAATTTATCTCTCTCAAGCGTTATCTCATTCTTTATCCTATTTGGCATAAAACTCTCAACAAAAAATGGCACATTTGAGATCACTTTGCTTGCGTAAATTACTTGCATATTAAATCTACCACTTAGATCGCTTAGTATCTCTTTTTCAAAATTTACCATGCCAACGTCATTTGTATTTTTTGAAATTTCAGCACTACTTTTGCCTTGTGGATCGAAAAATTTTATCTTTATAGGCATATTTTTTAAAGGATTAAAATCTCTATCTCTTAGATAGATTGCACCCTTTAAACTCTCATTTGGTCTTATGATATTTGAAGCAAAATGAACGTAAGCATCGATACTCTCACTGGCATTTTGGCTCATAAATTTCGCTTCATTTAACGCTTCGTCTTCTTTTAAAATAAGAAAATTTTGCTCTTTTCCAAGAGAGACAACTACCGAAGAGATATCTTTATAAATATCTTTTTTGTTAAATTTAAAAACGCCTATATCATTTGTCGCACCAACTGCGATTTCTTCGTTCTTTTTGCCATAAATTTTTACATTTGCGTTTGGCAGCATTGTATTTTCGCCAAGACGATTTGCAAATACGAAAATTTCATCCTTGCCAAGCTTTGCATTTACGGCGATATCACTTAGATAGACTACTTTTGAGACGCTCTTATCCTTGCCGTAGTTTAAGTTTATCTTATAAACTCCGTCTCCAGCTCCGGCAAAGTCAAGTTTGATTTTATTTAGAGAAATTTCATTTAATGCGCCATCAAGTTTATAGCTTTTGCTTGCCACTTTTGTGCTGAAGTTGCTTAACTCTTCGTTATTGTCATTAAAATTTAAGAAATATCTAAAATTTTGATCGCTTAGCTTTTCAATGCTTACATTTAGCTCAGGCAAATTTGCACTTCTGATACCGATTTCGCCAACACTTGAGATATATGGCTCATTATTTATAAAATTTGCAAATGGAGTGAAATTGCTAGCTACTACTTCATAGCTACTTTCTTCTCTTACTACATTTCTATCATCGCCAAAGCCTGGCTTAATGGTGATTTCATAACTATTTTGTGGCTTAAAATCGTCACTTGTAATATCAATGTAGTAATAATACTCGCTAAGTTCTGAGTTTTCTTCATAGTTGTCACTATATTTAACGTCACTAATGCTAAAGTTTTTTACACCTTTAATGTTTATAAATTTCTTTAAGTTAATGTCGTCATCAAGCCAATTTTTTAGATAAATTCTAAAGCCCAAGATACCATTATCAAGGCTCACTGGATAAATTTCTGGTATCTCAAGACTCTTTGCATTATCATTTATATTTACGCTTTCTTCGCTTATTTCATCGGCAAAATTTACTATCGTTTCACCTGAAAGCGTTGCGCCAAATTTGCTCTCAAATTTTTCACCAAAATCAAAAACTGGATTGCTTAAATTTTTATCAAGATTAAGCTCAAAGCTATTGTTAGAAAGCTCAATCACTTTAAATTTTGCATCTTTTACGGCAATATTTTTGATAGCTTCAATATTTACTTCATCATTAAATTTAACTATATATTTGCTATCGCTTATTTTTTCTATCTTTGTTAGCTCAAATTCTTTCGTGGCAAAACTAGCAGTGCTTCCATTTTCAAGCTTGCAGCTATAATCCAAACCAGCATGCATATCTTTTGTAAAAAGCAGCAAGCTTTGACTATTAAATCTAACCGTACCATTTAATGCTGGTTGGCACAAAAGTAGCTTTTTATCACTTAGCATACCAACAAAATTTTTATCGACTTTATCTTCTAGTCCAAACTCTACGCTTAGGGGCGATTTTATCTGCGCAGTGCCATTTAGGCTCAAAGCATATAAATTTGTCATTCCCAAAAGTGCTAGAAGAGCTACTTTTTGCCACATTTTATCTCCTTATTTTTATTGTTATTTCACTTTGATTTGAGTTTTGATCAAGGCATTTTATGCTGTGCTCACCAAGAGTTAGATCAAACTTTTTTTCACTTGCATTTTCTATCTTAGAAAAGTTCAAATCATCTATTTTTAGGTAAATTTCATCGCCTAAAAACGCGTAGCATTTTACCATAACTTGTGTAATATTTTCATCTGTCACTATCTCTTCACCGTCATACGGATAGGCAAAAACTGGCTTTTTATCTTTAAAAATTTCAGCACAAGGACTTTTTTGTATCTCTTCTTTATCCAAAAGCTCATTTTTAACCAAAAAATCAAGCTCTTCGCCTCTTAAACTTTCGCATTTATCTTTTAAATCTACACCCTTTATCCTATCATCAAGCGCCATTTTTTTACACTTTTCATAGTTAAAGGCATCAAGGCAGGTTGGCAGCTTTTCTATGCCATCTGGCTCACTCATAAATCTTAACTTCTCTTTTTGAGCGATTATCTTAAACATATCAAAAAGACTCTTTGATACGTCATTTAGTCCTGTTAATTTATCAGTTTTGCTGGCATTAAAATTTCCAATCCAAATAGCAATTGTGTAATTTTCATCAACGCCTATGGCATAAAGATCACGTGAGTTTGCGCTTGTTCCTGTTTTAAAAGCGATCTTTGGCGTATTTTGGGCGTACTGCCAAGCATTTTTTAGATATGATCTTGAGGCTTCGCTTAGCATTTTAGCGGTCAAATAGGCACTTTGAGGTGAAATGAGAGTTATATTTTTCTCTTCATTTTTGTAGTTTTTGCCAGCAAACTCAAGCGGTCTATAAATACCGTCATTTGCATAAATAGTATAAAGATGAGCAAGATCAAGCAGGCTCATTTCAGTACTTCCAAGCGTTATAGAAGCTCCATAATACTCTTTATCTTCATCTACTAAATTTACCTTTTCAAGTAGTTCGTAAAGCGAATTGTCTTTTAGTTTTAAGTTTAAATTTATAACCGGAATATTTAGGCTGAAATTTAGAGCATCTTTCGCGCTTACGATACCTAAAAAATCATTACTAAAATTCTTTGGGGCATACTCTTTTATATAAATTTGCGTATCAATTAACTGCGAATTTGGCGTGATAAGCCCGCTATCAAGCGCAAGCGAGTAGATAAAAGGCTTTAGCGTGCTGCCGGTATTTCGCTTCATATTTAGGGCTGAGTTTTTACCGTCACGCGCATGCTCATCATGCGAGCCGATGAAGGCAACAACACTCATTTTTTTATTATCAATGACCACGGCTGCTGCGTTGTTTGCATTTTTAGCCTTTAGCGAAAACATCGTATCTTTTAAAATTTTAAGCATATCTTTTTGTAAATTTAGATCCAAACTCGCCTTTGAAATTTGGTTTTTAAAAGCGACATTTGCATAATCTTCCGCGGTTACGATAGCTTTTGCTCTTACATTTTTAAATGGCTCAGCCTGCGCTCTTTTAAAGGCGCTAAGATCTATTAGCTTTGCTTTGTAAAGCATCTTTATGACCCTGTTTTTTAGGGCGTTTATGTTTGAAACGCGGTCTAGTCTATTTTTATTTGGATTTTTAGGTATCGTGCTTAAAAGTGCAGCCTGAGCGTAGCTAAGCTCGTTTAGCTCTTTGCCAAAGTAAAAAAAGCTTGCCGCCTTTGCACCCTCGATATTGCCGCCATATGGGGCTAAATTTAGGTATAAATTTAAAATTTCATCCTTACTAAAGTGAAGCTCGAGCTGAAATGCTCTAAAAATTTCTTTTATCTTATTTTTATAGCTCCTATCTCCAGGCTCAAGCATCCTAGCTACTTGCATCGTGATAGTGCTGGCGCCTATGCGGTTGTCACTTCTTAGGTTGTGGAAAAATGCTCTAAAAATGGAGGCAAAATTTACTCCAAAATGGTAGTAAAAGTATCTATCTTCAAAAAGCACAACGCATTGTTTTAGCGAGTTTGGGAAGCTTTGCTCGTGAAATCTCCAAATTCCGTCGCTGCTAAGCTTCATATTTATAATGTTTCCATTTTTATCAAGCAAAATTTTGGCTTCGTCTTTTTTTAGTGCGTCTAAATTTAGTGGATAAATTTGATCTAAGAGCAAAAAAACACCGACCATTAAAGCCAAAAATAGGGCAAGGAATTTTAGAAATTTAAACTTTTTCATCGGCGTGATTATAGCTGTTAAAGTTTAAGTAGCTATAATTAGGCCTTTTTAAAAAGAGGAAACAATGCCCTTATCTAGGTTAAACAAAGAACAATACACCGCAGCAACTGCGCCTTTTGGACACAATCTAATCATCGCTTCAGCTGGCACTGGCAAAACCAGTACCATAGTCGCGCGCATCGCTCATCTACTAAATTTAGGCGTTGCACCAGAGAAAATTTTGCTTCTAACTTTCACCAACAAAGCAGCCAGCGAGATGATAGAGCGTTTAAATAGATATTTTGACAAATCAATTACCTCAAAAATCACCGCGGGTACCTTCCACTCGGTCTCATTTTCGCTTTTAAAAAGCCTTGATAAAGGCGTCACGCTAAAGCAGCCAAGCGAGCTAAAGACGCTTTTAAAAAGTCTTGTTGAGAGGCGTAAATTTTACCATTTAAGCGATGTCAAGCCTTATGGCGGGGCTTATCTATATGACCTTTACTCGCTCTTTCAAAATAGCGAGCAAGGCACTACTTTTGGCAAGTGGATAAGCGATAAGAGCGAAGAGCAGGGCGTTTATGCTGAAATTTATGAAGATATTTTAGAAGAGTTTGAGGCTGAAAAGGCTAAATTTTCTTACGCTGATTTTAACGACCTTCTCATAAAAATGCGCGACGAGCTAAAAAAAGGGGCAAATTTAGCTTATGATGAAATTTTGATCGATGAGTATCAAGACACAAACACGCTTCAAGGCAGCCTAATAGACGCGTTTAGGACAAAGAGCCTATTTTGTGTGGGCGATTTTGATCAGAGCATTTATGCATTTAACGGTGCAAATATCGAGATCATTGGCTCATTTAAAGACCGCTTTCCAAACGCAAATATCTACGCTTTAAATGTAAATTACCGCTCAAGCTCAAGCATACTTGCCCTTGCAAACAAGGTGATAAACAACAATCCAAGGCTTTATGAAAAGCACCTCACAGTTAGCCGTGAGGGGAATTTCAAGTCTCCAAGACTGCTAGTATATAACGAGCTTTTTGATCAGTATCAAAATATCGCCGATATCATCTCACTTTCGCCATTTAATAGAGAAAATATCGCCATAATTTTTAGAAATAACTCATCAGCTGATGGCATCGAGGTCGCGCTAAAAGAGCGAGGCATCGGCTCAAAGCGAAAGGGCGGGGTGAGCTTCTTTGAGAGCCGTGAGATCAAGGCGCTCATCGACATCATGGGAATTTATGTCAATCCAAAAGATATAATGGCATTTATCCACATCTGCGAATACGCAAAGGGCGTTGGCAGCGCAGTTAGCAAAGAAATTTTTGACGCGCTGCTTAAGCTTGGGCATGGAAATTTGATAAAAGGGATAGTTGAGCCAGATGAGAGCGTAAATATCTCATCAAACAAAAGGCGAAACTACCAGCTTGGTCTTTTTGACGATCTTGATGAATTTGCCGAAGTTTCAAGGTTTTCTAAACTTGGCTTTAGCGATAAATTTCTAGGTCATCCTGTGCTAAAACTACAAAAGCTAAGCGAGAGTGGGGCGCAGTTTTTATATGAAATTTACAACTTTTTAAGAGGCATGAGAAACGTCTCAAAGCCAGCCACGATGATAAATGAGATAAAAACTAGCAAAATTTACTCGTTAATCGCTGAAAATCTCAGCACAAAAAGAGCAACTCTAAAAAACGGCAATGTTGATCTAGCACTCAAAGAAGAGGTCAAAGAGCGCATAATGGCAAAGAGCGTGGTACTAAGCGAGCTAGCTAAAAAGTATCAAGATATCAGTAAATTTTACAACTTCTTAGCCCTTGGTAGCAACGAGATGAGCGAAGGGCAGGGCGTTAGCTTGCTTAGTGTGCATGCGAGCAAGGGGCTTGAGTTTGACCAAGTCTTTATCGTCGATCTTGCGCAAAACCGCTTTCCAAATTTAAAGCTAATGAGCATGGGCGGCAGCCTAGAAGAAGAGAGGCGCCTCTTTTACGTAGCAGTAACAAGGGCTAAAGACGAGCTATATCTTAGCTATGCAAAATACGACAAGATAAAGAAGGTGACCTACCAACCAAGTAGGTTTTTGATAGAGGCTGGCATGGCAAAAGAGGAAGCTTAAAGAGTGTTTACTCTTGTGAAGTAGAATTTACCAATTTTTTACAAAGAGAAGTGATGAAAAAGTCTAAAATTTTAATAATACTGCTTATTTTGGGCGTCGGTGGATATTTTATCTATGATAATTTTTTTAAGATAAAAGATGAAAAGGTGGAATTTATCACCAAAAAGGCAAAGAAAGGTTCATTTAGCAAAAAGGTCGATGCGACCGGAGAAATTTTTGCCACCGAGCTAGTTGATGTGGGTGCTCAGGTGAGCGGCCAGATAAAAAAACTCTACGTTAAGCTTGGAGATCAGGTCAAAAAAGGCGATATGATCGCAAGTATCGATAGCTCGACCCAGCAAAATAACATCGATAATAAAGAGGCACAACTAGCCATCTACAAAGCTCAGCTTGAAAGCGCAAAAGTGGCTCTAGACATTGCAAAAACGCAGTTTGATAGAGAAAATGCACTTTTTGCCAAAAATGCCACTTCAAAACAAGAATTTGAAAGTGCAAAAAATACTTATAGCACAAATAGCGCAAAGATAAAGGAGCTTGAAGCTCAGATCAAGCAGACAAATATCGAGCTAAGTACTGCTAAGATAAATTTAGGCTACACAAAGATCACCGCCCCAAGAGATGGCATAATAGTAAGCGTGCAGGTCGAAGAGGGACAGACCGTAAATGCCAATCAAACTACGCCAACTATCGTAAAGATCGCAGATCTTAGCTATGTCAAGATGAAGATGCAAATAGCTGAGGGCGACATCACAAAGATAAAAGTCGGCACGCCAGTTGAGTACTCGATCCTCTCTGAGCCAACAAAAAAATTTCAAACGACGGTTAGCTCAATCGACCCTGGCTTAACGACATTAAGCGATGGTAACTACGGCTCTAGCAGTAGTAGCAAATCCACAAGCTCAAGCACTTCAAGTAATTCAGCTGTTTATTATTACGCGCAAAGCATAGTTGAAAATAAAGATAAAATTTTAAGAATAGGCATGACCACGCAAAATGAGCTTTTAATAGCAAACGTAAAGGATGCTATCATCGTACCAAGCATCGGCATTAAAAGAGATGAAAACGGCACGTTTGTCTATGTTTTAAAAGATGGCAAAGCGGTAAAAACAGTGGTAAAAACTGGCATAAAAGACAACCTCGATACGCAAATAATTAGTGGCGTAAATGAGGGTGATGAGATCATCACATCACAAGGCTCAGCAAGCGAAATAGCCAAGATGATCGAAAAAGAAAATAAGAAGTTTTAAGTGATAAGTCTAAAAAACATCACAAAAAGCTTTAAGCTAGGCGATAATGAGATAGAAATTCTTCATGGCATAAATTTAGAGATAAAAAAGGGCGAATTTATAGCCATTATCGGTCAGTCTGGCTCTGGCAAATCAACACTTATGAATATCCTTGGCTGCCTTGATAGCCCAAGTGGCGGGCAGTACCTGCTAGATGGCAAAGATATATCTAAATTTGATAGCGACTCGCTTGCCAAGCTTAGACGAGATAAATTTGGCTTTATATTTCAAAGATACAACCTACTTAGCACGATGAATGCCCTTGAAAATGTAGCGCTGCCAAGCATCTACGCAGGGGCAAATAAGAGCGACCGAGAAAAAAGAGGGATGGAGATTTTAGACTCTCTTGGCCTTAGCGAAAAGGCTAAAAATTTACCAAATAAACTCTCAGGCGGACAACAGCAAAGGGTCTCCATAGCAAGGGCACTTATGAATGGTGGTGAGATCATCTTGGCTGATGAGCCAACAGGAGCGCTTGATAGTAAAAGTGGGCTAAGAGTGATGGAAATTTTAGTGGATCTTTATAAAAAAGGTCACACCATCATCATCGTTACGCACGATCCAAAGATCGCCGAGTACGCGAGTCGTGTGATCGAGATAAAAGATGGCAACATCGTAAATGATAACGTAAAAAATAGTGAAATTTTTGAGGCCAAAAAGCAAAACCAGCCAGAAAAGAGCAAATTTACCTACTATAAAGATCAGCTAATTGAAAGCTTTAAAATGTCGGTAAATGCGATGCTGGCTCATAAACTAAGATCGCTCTTAACCATGCTTGGCATTATTATTGGCATCACGGCGGTCATTAGCGTCGTAGCTCTTGGTAAAGGCTCACAGGAGCAAATTTTAGCTGGCATCAGAAAGATCGGCACAAATACGATCGATATCATGCCAGGAAAAGGCTTTGGCGATATGCTCTCAGGTAGGGTAAAAACGCTCTCTATAAGTGATGCAAATATGCTCTCAAAGCAGTCATTTCTTGACTCAGTCACTCCAAACACAAGTACTTCAGGCGTACTAACATATGAAAATATCTCCTTAACAGCGACACTAAAAGGTGGTGGAGTAGGGAGCTTTGACGTAAATGGACTAAAGCTAGAAAAAGGAAGAATTTACGATGACGACGAGGTTTTAAACTCAGATTCTGTCACATTAATAGATCAAAACACCAAAAATAGCATATTTAAAAACGAAGATCCGATCGGTAAGATCATACTTTTTAATAAAAAGCCACTTCGCATTATAGGCGTTTTGCAAAAAGATGAGTTTAAAATCGGCGATGCTAGCTCACTTAAAATTTATGCTCCATATACGACCGTGATAAACAAGATAACGGGCGATAAATTTATTAGCTCAATAACCGTAAAAGTAAATGAAAGCGTAAATGCTCAAATCGCAGAAAAGAGCCTGACTGATCTTTTAACAATAAAACACGGGAAAAAAGACTTCTTTACTAGAAATTCTGATAGCATCAAGCAGACTATCGAAGAGACGATCTCAACCATGCGCCTTCTCATCTCAAGCATAGCCGTAGTTTCACTAGTAGTTGGTGGCATAGGCGTGATGAATATCATGCTTGTCTCAGTCACCGAGCGCACCAAAGAGATAGGCATCAAAATGGCGATCGGAGCCAGACAGAGCAACATCTTGCAGCAGTTTTTGATAGAGGCGGTGCTACTTTGCCTAATAGGCGGTACTATCGGCATAGCCTTTTCCTACGCTATAGGCTACATCTTTAACAACTTTTTAGACGGTTTTAGCATGATCTTTTCAAATGGCTCGATCGTGCTCGCGCTTGTTACATCGATGGCCATTGGTATCATCTTTGGCTACATGCCTGCCAAAAATGCCTCAAAATTAAATCCAATAGATGCGCTTTCAAGGGAGTAATATGAAATTTCTAAGCCTAGCTTTAGTGCTCGTTTTAAGCGGTTGCGCTATTAAAAATATAGATGAAAACTATAAGCAAATTTTATTTGAAGATAACGCTAGCCAGGAGCTAAATTTAAACACTTCTTGGTGGAAAGAGTATCACCAAAACTATCTTAATGAACTCATTGATCTAGCACTTAAAAACAACACCGACCTTACAAAAGCTGCGATAAATGTAAATAAAGCACTCGCTCAAGCTGGAATTTTGGAGGCAAATTTAATCCCAAGCTTTAACGCTGGCGTTGAGGCATCAAGCAACAAAAATATAAAAGAGGGCGGCGCTTCTAGTAGGAATTTTGGCTCAAGCATTGGGCTTAGCTACGAGATTGATCTTTGGCAAAAGCTAGCAAATAGCAAAGACGTAGCGATGTTTGAGGCAGAGGCTACTAAATTTGATCTGGAAGCTAGCAAGCTAAGCGTGATAAACTCCGTAACAGACGCGTATTTTCAGATCTTATATCTAAATGAGAGCATTAAAACTTATGAGCAAATTTTAGAAATTTATAATGAACTAAATGAGATAGTTGGGCTTAAATTTGAGCTTGGCAAAGAGGAGGCGCTAAGCTTAAAACAGATAAACTCACAGCTTTTAAGCGCTCAAAATAAGATAGAAAATGCCAAAAAAGAGCTAGTCGTAGCCAAGAAAATGCTTAGGATTTTGCTAAATGAGAGGCCGGATTTTGAGCTTAAATTTGAGGGCCTCACGCTAAGTCCTGTAAAAAAAGTGGGTGTTGATCTAGAAGTGCCAACAAGCGCCATAGCAAACCGTCCGGACCTAAGAGCAGCTATTTACCGTATAGAAGAGGGCATCCTAAACTATAAAGCTAGTCAAAAAGAATTCTATCCAAGCATCACGCTAGGAGCTAGCATCAAAAGTAGTTCAAGCACAAAAGAGGGCGCATTTAGCCTTAAATTTCTAAATGGCAACATCGCTTTAAATTTACCATTTTTAAACTACCACAAACTAAAGTCAAATTTAAAAGTAAGCGAGGCAAATTTCGAGCTTACAAAGCTAAACTACATAAGCACTCTAAATAGCGCATTAAACGAGGTAGACGCATTTTATAAAGGCTACCTAAACGATGAAGTGCTGCTTGCTAACTACCAAGAACAGATAAAAAACTACGAAGAAATTTCAAAAATTTACGAGCTAAAATACTCTTATGGCAAGGTTGAGTTAAAGCAGTTTTTAGAGGCAAAAAATAGTGAGCTAGAGGCTAAAATAGGGCTATTAAAAGCAAAATACACGCTTTTACAAGACGAGCTAAATATCTACAAAGCCATGGCAGGCAAATTTAATAGGTAAATTTATGAGCTCGGCTTGGGACTATGAGGCAAATGCGTGTAGCAGTGATGGCAAATTTAGCGCCAAATTTGAAGGCTGTGATGTCGCTATGGGCGCTCCAACCCTTGGCGAGCTACGACTTTTTATAAATAGCAAGCACTGTCTAAAATTAAAAAATGAGCCTTCAAGCCACGAAAAAAGACTATCAAATTTTGATCAAAATTTAGTTAAAGATGACGATGCGCTTCAAATTTTACTTAGCGAAAGGGCGACTGCTTGCTTTTTGTTTTCAGAGGACTCTAAATTTCTAGCTTTTTCTGAATGGATGGCAGATAAAATGCAGATCGTAAAGGTAGTGCACCTAGCCGATATGAGCATAAAAACTGATAATAGGCGCAAAAGAGTAGTGGAATTTCTCTCATTTGATGATGGCTTGCTTGAAATTTTAGACTCGCCGATCTTTATGCTTAAAAACTACACACTGGATATCCGCACACTTTTTGACGATAAAATTTAATTCTTGAGCGAGCGCTTTATGTACATTTATCGCAGTTTTTGCAAGGTTAGTGCTCTGCGCTTAAAAGCAAGAACCACAAACTCCAAAGATAGCTCTTGCTCACTTTTTCAAAATAGGGTAGATCAAATTTTAAGTTATATATAAGATAAATACAAATTTCACATTTTTTGAAAAGTGTAAAATTTAACTAATTTTCTTACAAATATTTTTATGTCAAATTTAATGGATAAATTATAATCATACAAAAGATAAAATCCAAAATAAGCCTATAAATCAATATTTAAATTCATCTAAAAGAAAAAATAAGAAAATTAAAATAATAATTTGAAAATTATAGTTTTCAATACAAATATATAAAAAAGCTTGTATTTTACCCTTAAACATATTCATATAAGTATTATGCTTTTAAAATTATCTTTTTAAAATGAAAGTCGTATTTTGTTTTTTTGAAAACTTACAAGTAAGTTTTCAAAATTAAAAGTTTTATAAGATTATAGATTTTAAGCCAAAAGCTCTTTTGCGATCATGCTTATGCGCTTTGCCTCAGCACTCGCTCCGATTTCATCTTTTGCCATTTTCATCACAGCACCAAGGTTTTTACCAGTTTTTTGGATGATAGTCTTGATCTTTGCCTTTAGCTCTTCATCACTTAGTTGTACTGGCAAATATGCCTTAATAAGCTCGATCTCGCCCTGCTCTTTTTTAGCCAAATCCTCTCTGGTACCTTTTATATAAAGCTCAACCGAGTCAGCCCTCTTTTTGATCTCCTTTTGAAGTAGCGGAAGTACCACTTCATCAGTCATTTCAACCCTTTGATCGACTTCGACCTGCTTAAGTGCTGCATTTAGCGTTCTTAAAGTATCTCTTTTAAACTCATCTTTTGCCTTCATAGCCTCTTTTATATCAGCTAAAATTTGCTCTCTTATACTCATTTCCTCTCCTTTAAATTTTTGAAATATTAACTAAAAATTTGTGATAATTTCTTGAAATTTTCCTTGCAGATAGGCCACCCCAATACCCTCTCTAAGACCATCGTCAATAACTAAAAATTTTGCTTCTTGCTCGCCTAGAAGCTCCTCTAAAAGTAAGGTTCCAGCGATGAGGGGATATTTTCTACTTATTCCAACCGCCAGATCAGCGCTCTTATCATTCATCTTTGAAAGTTCACCTACAAACCAAGCAAGATCGTCGTTTTTAAGCTCAAATCCGCTTACTTTTTTTGGATCATAGTTCTCGTAGTTAAGTCCAAGTCGTAGTGCTGCGATAGTAGTTGGTACACCGGAAGTCAGTACGATAAATTTATTTTTTAAGCTATTTAAAAATTCTCTTGCATCTTTTGTATAAAATTTTGCATTTTCTTGCATTAAATCAAGTGTTTTAAATTTTTCAAAAAATGTAATAATGCCAAATTTAAAACTCATAAAATTTCCATCTTCGCCGATCTCTGAGCTTGCTCCACCGATATCAATGACGCTAAAATTTTCATTTATTCCAAGCTTTTTAAAAGCATTTTGAACACCCAAAAATGTAAGCTTTGCTTCTGCTTTACCGCTGATGATATGAAAATTTATGCCAAATTTCTCTCTTATCTCGCTAAAAATTTCCTTGCTATTTGACGCCACTCTAAAAGCCTCAGTCGCGACTGCTACGCATGTAAATTTATCAAAATCAAATTTATTTTTAGCCTCTGCTATCGCTTCAAAGAGCCTATTTTTGGACTCATCTGCTATCTTGCCACTTTCATTTAGCCCTCTAGCAGCTCCTACTATCTTTTCATAAATTTGCTCATTACTAAAGCCATTTTGCTCTTTTTTGACAAGCGCTACGCGAAATGTGTTTGAGCCAAGATCGATCGCTATAACCAAAATTTATCCTTAAAATTTTTTGTAGATTCTAACATATGATAATTTAGTATCATTTAAAGTTGAAAAATTCTAAAAACTTTAATATTTTTCAAGATATAATCCCTATCAAAAACCTTATAAGGGGGCTTGATTGCTTCGAGATAACTTATTGGCATTTGTTATTTTTGCAATTTGTAGCGTTGGATTTTTCGTTTGGGGCTATCAGTACATCCCGACAAATAACTACTTTTTATTCTTGATCGCTGGCATGTTTGGTCTTTTTATGGCCTTTAATATCGGTGGAAATGACGTTGCAAATAGCTTTGGCACAAGCGTTGGCGCTAAGACTCTTACGCTTAAGCAAGCTCTCATCATCGCAGCCATTTTTGAGCTTAGCGGTGCGATATTTGCAGGATCTGAGGTTACTAATACCATTAGAAACGAGATCGTGAAATTTCCAAGCGATCTAAATCCGATGAAATTTGTCATCATCATGATCTCAGCCCTTCTTAGCTCTGGGCTTTGGCTCTTTTACGCGTCTAAAAAAGGTCTACCAGTCTCGACCACTCACTCGATCGTTGGCGGCATCGTTGGCGCAGGACTTGCTATGGGGGTTATGATAAAAGATCCTGAGCCACTTAACATGGTCTCTTGGGGCGAGATCGGTAGGATCGCCGTTAGTTGGGTCATCTCACCACTGCTTGGCGGCGTGATGTCTTACATTATATTTGGCTACGTAAAAAGTAAGATTATTGAGCCAACACATGAACTTAAAATGAATCTAAAAGCTCTAAAAGCTGAGCGAAAAGCTTATAAAGAAAGCTTTATAAAGGCACTAAAAACGAAGCCGGCTGAGGAGCAAATAGCTACTCTTTCAAAGATCGCAGTTATCGATGAGGACGAGATCGAAACCACTGAATACAGCGAGTACCGTTCAAAAATTCGCATTATGAAAGATGGTGAAAAAGAGATAGACACTTTTAAAGCAATGAAAAAACATATCCCAATCATCGCTGGATTTGCCGCAATGGTGATCTCATCGATGATGCTTTTTAAAGGGCTTGGGCATATAAATTTAGCCTTTAGCATCATCCAAACTATCTGGATTATCTTTGTTATCGGAGCTCTAGCATATCTTGCAAGCCTTGCTATCATAAACGTCATGAGCAAAAACGATAGCGAAAAGAGCATCAATAGAATTTTTTCATGGTTTCAAATTTTTACAGCTTCATCTTTTGCATTTTCACACGGCGCAAACGACATCGCAAATGCAGTTGGACCATTTGCAGCTGTACTTGACGTGCTAAAAACTGGCTCTATAAACGAAAGCTCACCGATACCTAGCATCGCAATGGTAACCTTTGGTATCTCACTTGTCGTTGGACTTTGGTTTTTAGGTAAAGAGGTTATCACAACCATTGGCTCAAAACTAGCTGAAATTTTGCCTACAACTGGCTTTAGCGCGGAGCTTGCCTCAAGTATCGTCATACTTCTAGCCACAAAGCTTGGCATACCAGTTAGCTCAACTCATATCCTAATAGGCGCAGTTTTAGGCATCGGTATCGTAAATAAAAATGCAAACTGGAAAATGGTAAGACCAATCATTCTTGCTTGGCTCATCACGCTTCCAGCAGCTGCTATCTCATCAGCTATATTTTATTTTGCCCTTGCTAAATTTTTAGGCGTTTAGTCATATTTTTAAGTAGCAAAAACCGCCCTATTTTTTAGATATTTTTTGTATAAATTTTATATGAGAGCTTGGCAAGTTGATCCAACCTGCCAAGCAAATTTGAAGTTATTTTTTCTTAATGATGATCTTCTCGCCATCGCTATCAATGGTGATCTCATCGCCAGTTTCAAGCTCATCTTTTAATATCATGTCAGCTATCTTGTCTTCAACTAGCTCATAAAGCGCCCTTCTTAGTGGTCTTGCACCATAAACTATGTCAAATCCGGCTTTTGCAATAAATTTCTTGGCTTCCTCACTCAAAACCGCTTTGATACCACGGTTATGAAGGGTTTTTTCAAGCTCTTTAAACATGATTTCAACGATAGAGATTAGGCCCTCTTCATTTAAAGGATTAAAGATGATGGTATCATCAAGACGGTTTAAAAACTCTGGTTTAAAGTAGTTCTTAAGCTCATTTTTAACAGCAACGTCACGCTCTTCACCCTTTAGCTCCATTATGAAACTTGAAGCGATGTTTGAAGTTAAAATGATGATCGTGTTTTTAAAATCAACCGTTACACCCTTATTATCAGTCGCACGTCCATCATCAAGTATGCCAAGAAGTATGTTAAATACGTCCTTGTGAGCCTTTTCAACCTCGTCAAAAAGTATGACTGAGTATGGTCTTCTGCGAACTGCCTCTGTTAGCTGACCACCCTCATCGTAGCCCACATATCCTGGAGGCGCACCAAGAAGCCTGCTCACGCTGTGTTTTTCCATATACTCGCTCATATCAAAGCGGATAAGTGCCTTCTCATCGTCAAATAAAAACTTAGCCAAAGCCTTAGCAGACTGAGTTTTGCCAACGCCTGTTGGTCCAAGAAATAAAAACGAACCAATCGGCCTTTGACCCTCATTTAGCCCTGCTTTGTTTCTCTTAACAGCACGTGCAAGTGCGTGTAGTGCGTCATCTTGACCGACAACACTCTCTCTTAGATGCTCTTCGATGCGCAGATATTTCTCTTTTTCGCTTGTTAGCATTTTCTTAACTGAAATTCCAGTCCATTTGCTCAAAATTTCAGCTACAAGCTCTTCATCGACTTGATTTTTAAGAAGCACGCCCTCTTTTTTCATGCTCTCCCATTTTTCTTCAAGCTCGTGTTTGTGCTTTTTAGCGTCAGCTATCTTGCCGTATTCTATCTCGGCAGCCTTTTGAAGATCGCCATTTCTTTTTGCTATCTCAGCTTGTGATTTTAAGCTATCGATCTCTTTTGTAGCTTTTGAAATTCCGCCAAAAACAGCTTTTTCGTTTTCAAATTTAGTATCAAGTGCTAGCTTTTTCTCATTTAGGTCAGCTATCTCTTTTTCGATCTCGCTAAGTCTTTCTTTATTTTTCTCCGCATCCTCCATCTTTAGAGCTTCTTTTTCTACTTGAAGCGTTACGATCTCACGTTTTATCTTTGAAAGCTCGTATGGCTCGCTTTCTATTTGCATTTTTAGCTCAGCTGCGGCTTCATCAATAAGGTCGATCGCTTTATCTGGCAAGAAGCGGTTTGCTATGTAACGATCACTAAGCCTTGCTGCAGCAACTAGCGCACTATCTGTTATCGTGATGCCATGATGAACTTCAAGACGCTCTTTTATACCACGTAAAATTTGCAAAGCCTCATTTACGCTTGGCTCTTTGACGTCTATTGGTTGGAAGCGTCTTTGAAGTGCTGCATCTTTTTCAAAGTATTTTCTATACTCTTTTAGTGTTGTCGCACCAACAGCGTGTAGCTCACCACGTGCAAGGGCTGGTTTTAGAATATTTGCAGCATCCATTCCGCCCTCGCTCGCACCTGCTCCAACTATTGTATGAATTTCATCTATAAAAAGTATGATATTGCCAGCCTTTTTAACCTCGTCTATGATAGCTTTTAATCTATCTTCAAACTCACCTCTATACTTTGCTCCAGCTACAACTGCGCTCATATCAAGCGCAATGACACGCTTGTTTGCAAGGCTTGTTGGCACGTCACGAGCCACTATCTTTTGAGCTAGACCCTCAACGATGGCTGTTTTACCAACGCCTGGCTCACCAAGTAAGATAGGGTTGTTTTTGCTCTTTCTTATTAAAATTTGCATCATTCTAGTGATCTCTTCATCACGACCGATAACTGGGTCAAGCTCTTTATTTAGTGCTTTTTGCGTGAGATCTATGCCAAATTTTTCTAGACTATCAAGCGTATCATCGCCAGTTTGGCTATCTATTTTTTTGCCGCCTCTTATGCTCTCAAGATTCTTTTTAACCTCTAAAATATCGCAAAATTTACTCAAAATTTGCTTGATCTCACTAAGCTCAAGAGATGAGATGATCCATGTATCAACAGCTATGTAGCTATCGCCCATGCTTACCATCAAAGCTTTTGCGTTTTCAAGCGAATTTATAAGCTCTCTTGAAACTGAAACGTTATCTTTTGTAACGTTTGAGCTACTTGGAAGTGAAGAAATTTTACTTTTTACTTCAAGCTCGACAGCATCTTTACTTACATTCATTTTATTAAATACTTGATTTAAGATAGAGTTACTATCTGCAATTAAAGCCCAAAAAATATGGAGTGGTACAACTTGTGGATTTTTAGAAAATATCGCTAAGCTAATACCTTTTTCAAGAGTTTCTTGCATCTGAGCTGTTAAATTTTCTGTTATGTCAGCCATTAAATCTCCTTGGATTATTTTATATGGTCGCCATTATATAACTTTAGTCTTATATTGTCAAGTATTTTTATAATGCTTGTCACTCTTTTTATTTAATTGCTAAAATTTGCTGTTATAAATTTGTATCAAAAACTATCTAAAAGCAAAAATATAAGCTTAAATTTATACTTTTTTTAGCCAAAAGCTAATAGAATTGAGCCAAAAATTATAGGAGAAATTTTGAATAAATTTAGTAGATTTTTTGCACTAAAAATTACAGGTGCTTTGCTTATCTCAAGCGTAGCAGTGAATGCACTTTTTGCAAAGAGTGAAGACGAAGCAAGTGCGAAGCTTGAAGCACTTTCAAAGCTTACAAAAACAATTTCAACTGTTGAAAAATACTATGTTGATGACATTAAATTTAAAGAGATCATTGATAAAGCCATAGCAGGGTTAATGCAAAATTTAGATGCCCACTCAAGTTTTTTAAATGAAAAAGCTTACAAAGATATGCAGGTGCAAACAAGTGGAGAATTTGGTGGCCTTGGCATAACAGTTGGCATAAAAGATAGCGCACTAACCGTTATTTCACCGATAGAAGATACCCCAGCTGATAAAGCAGGTATAAAATCAGGCGACATTATTTTAAGAATAGATGGCAACTCAACTATCGGCACAACAATAGATGAAGCTGTAAATAAAATGCGCGGCAAGCCAAAAACTCCAATAACTATCACAATTTTACGAAAAGGTGAGCAAAAACCATTTGATGTAAAGATTATAAGAGATCTTATAAAGGTTGAGTCTGTCTATGCAAAAATGATAGAAAATGACAACATTCTTTACGTACGTGTTACAAATTTTGATAAAAATGTTGTTACAAAGGTAAAAGATGCGATCAAAGAATATCCAAAAGCAAGTGGCATCATACTTGATCTTAGAAACAATCCTGGCGGACTTTTAAATCAAGCTGTCGATCTAGTTGATCTTTTTGTAGATAACGGCGTCATAGTCTCTCAAAAAGGTCGTGACGCATCTGAAAATGTAGAGTATAAAGCAAGTGCTAGTAAAACTCTTTCAAAACTACCACTTGTTGCACTAGTAAATGGCGGAAGTGCTAGTGCTAGCGAGATCGTAAGTGGCTCACTTCAAGATCATAAACGTGCTGTAATAATCGGTGAAAATACCTTTGGAAAAGGAAGCGTTCAAGTAATCCTACCAATAGACGACACCGAAGCACTAAGACTAACTATCGCAAGATACTACTTGCCAAGTGGCAGAACTATCCAAGCAGTTGGCGTAACACCTGATGTAGTCGTGCATCCTGGTAAAGTGCCACAAAGCGACGATAGTGCGTTTAGCATCAAAGAAAGTGAGCTAAAAGCGCACCTAAAAAGCGAGCTAAACAAGATAAATCCTACAAGCGAGGGCAATAAAACTGAAGCAAAAGATGATAAAAAGATAATTACGCAAAAAAAAGTTGATGAAGATATTCAATTAAAAACGGCAATTGACACGATCAAAATTTTAAAAATAAAACAATAAATTAGAAGGAGATCTCCATGCAAAAAAGAGAACTTATTTACGAGGGAAAAGGTAAAAAAATGTATGCCACAGATGATGCAAATTTGCTTGTGGCTGAATTTAAAGACGATCTAACAGCATTTGATGCTCAAAAAAGAGGCAACGAAGCTGGTAAAGGCGCATTAAATAATAAAATTTCAACACAGCTTTTTAAGCTTTTGGAGAGTAAAGGCATCGTGACTGACCTAGTTGAGACTATCAGCGACACTGAGCAAGTAGTCAAAAAATGTGAAATCATACCTCTTGAAGTCGTTGTTAGAAATATTGCAACTGGTTCACTAAGCAAAAGACTTGGCATAAAAGAAGGCACAGTTTTACCTTTTACGCTTGTTGAGTTTTACTATAAAAACGACGATTTGCACGATCCATTAGTAACAGATGAGCACTGTATTATCATGGGATTAGTAAAGAGTGAAAAAGATCTTCAAACTCTAAGACATACAGCAAGAGAGATTAACTCTATATTATTTAAATTTTTTGCCGAAAGAGATCTAAAGCTAGTCGATTTTAAAATAGAATTTGGTATCGACAAAGACGGCAATATCATTTTAGCTGATGAAATAAGCCCTGATAGTTGTAGATTCTGGGATGCTAAAACTAATGAAAAACTTGACAAAGATAGATTTAGACAAGACCTTGGTAGCGTAAAAGTCGCTTATGAAGAAGTTTTAAAAAGAATTTTATCGTAAGGACGAAGATGAAAGCTGTTGTAAATATAGCATTAAGAAGTGGGGTCCTTGACCCTGCTGGTAAAGCAGTGGAGCATGCTCTAAATTCTCTCGGATTTAGTGGTGTGTCAAATGTCAGAATAGGCAAACAAATCGTTTTAGACATAGACGAGAGCGATAAAAACAAAGCAAAAGAGCAGCTAAGAGTTATGTGTGAAGAGCTTCTGGCTAACACTGTCATCGAAGACTACGAGATCGTGCTATGAAAGTAGCGATAATACTTTTTCCTGGCACAAACTGCGAAGAAGACACAGCTCACGCATTTAAATTACTTGGATGCCAAACACAAATAATCTGGCACAAAGAAGATAAAATAGAAGCTGATTTGGTCGTACTTCCAGGTGGTTTTAGCTATGGAGATTATCTAAGAACAGCTGCGATAGCTAAATTTAGCCCAGCTATGCAAGCTGTAAAAGAGCATGCAAAAAAAGGCGGCTATATCTTAGGAATTTGCAATGGTTTTCAGATGCTGCTTGAGCTTGGACTCTTAAAGGGTGCGATGAGAAGAAATGAAAATTTAAATTTTGTTTCAAAATATCACCACCTAAAGGTAATCTCAAATAACAATAAATTCTTAGCAAATTTAGCCAAAAATGAAGTGGTTAATATCCCTATTGCTCATGGCGAGGGCAACTATTATACTGACGAAACCACTCTAAAAGGCCTTTACGACAACGATCAAGTGTTACTAAAATACTGTGATGCTAAAGGCAACGAAATAAATCCTAATGGTTCAGTCGACAATATAGCTGGAATCTGCGATGAAAGTAAAAGAATATTTGGCCTTATGCCCCATCCCGAGCGTGCTTGTGAGAAAATTTTAGGTACAGATGATGGTATGAAGATGCTAAAAGGTCTAGTTTGGTAAAACATTTTCTTTTTATCTCCCTACTCGTACTAAATTTATTTGCTGTAAATACCGACGAGGTAAGCGTTTTTGACATGATGGATGAAGCTAGGGAGGATAAATTTGTAAATAGCCCTACTTCAAATCCAAAAACTCAAAAACCGCCAAAAGAACAAGATTTTTCAAGAAAATTTGTATCACCACAGCCAGAGCGTATCACTCCAGAGCAGATGCGAAACATCGTGCCAACAAACGAGCCAGATATTAGCGTCCCAGACAATCAAGTATATGACAAGATCAAAGTAAAAGAGCTTCTTTTAAAAGCCACAAATATACCAAAAAATGTTGTTATAGGAGAAATTTTTAGTGTTGAGATAGTGGCTGATACACAAAATGACTTTGAGTTTGAGTTTGAGACACAGCTTGATGAAACAAATATCAAATGGCTAAATAAGAAAAATTTTCAATGGGTAAAAAGCGAAGACAACAAATATGTAGGTACTTTTTATCTTGAGGCAACAAGCATTGATGCAAAGACTTTAAAAGTTAACTTGGATCTAAAAAGAAATGGCGAAAACTATCAAAACTCAAGTATAAATATCTTCTTGCCAAAGCTAAAAGAGCTTAGAAGCGATGAGAATTACAACCATATCGTGGCTGATAATCTTGAGGTAAAGAAATTTAAAACGACTAAATTTGATGATATAAACAATATCATGGTTGTAGAAATTTATGGTAACAACGTAGATCTAAGTGCTTTTAATATAGAAAATAAGACAATCTTAAAGCAAGGCGTAGATACGATAAATGGCGACTTTAACTCACAAAGTGCATATTATTTTGCAGTATTTAAGCCAAATAAAAAATCGCTTGACTTTAATTATTACAACCTAAAAAAGGCTAAATTTGAAAGCTTTTCTTTGCCAGTGAGTGTCGAAGATGACGATGTCAGCACACAAATCGGACTAAACCCAAAACAAAGCGAGTTTAGCACCTATAAAGATATCACGATATACTCTTGTGTCGTAATTTTTATATTATTAGCTATTTGGCGCAGAAGGCTTAGCTACTTTTTTGTGGCAGCTGTTTTTATTGCACTTGGAATTTATACCTACAACCCTTTTGGTAAGGCTATTCTAAAACCAGATATTAGCGTTTCGATCTTACCTACAAAAAACTCAACCATCTTTTACACATCTCGTAAAAATGAAAATGTAGAAATTTTAGACACAAAAGGCGACTACTCAAAAATTTTATTTGCTGATGGTAAAATCGGTTGGGTAAAAAAGGATGATCTTGTCAAAAATTAGAGCTTTATTTTTTGCTATTGAGTTTGTTATCAGTGTTGTTCTAGTCGTCTTTTTTATGTGGCTATTTAATGATAAAAATAGAGCCATAAGAAAATTTTGGGGAAGATCGCAAAGGTTTTTTGGTGGATATAAACTTGAAGTGATAGGTAATTTTAGTGATGAAGCAAATATCTTGCTCATAAACCACCAAAGTATGCTTGATATCATAGTCATAGAAGAGCTACACCCAGAAAATGTCTGCTGGATCGCAAAGGCACAGATCGGTAAAATTCCTATAATTGGTAAAATTTTGAGCCTGCCAAAGATGATAGCAGTTGAGCGTGAAAATAAGCACTCTTTAATAAAACTTTTAAAAGAGGCTAAAGATAGAGTTGAAAATGGTCGTGTTTTAGCTATTTTTCCAGAAGGAACAAGATCACAAACTAACAAGCTTTTACCATTTAAAGGTGGAGCTAAAATGCTTGTAGAAAAGCTAAATTTAAAGGTTCAGCCTATCGTAATCATTGGAAGTGACGCTTTGAAAGTAAAAGAATTTAGCTTTAAAAAAGCAGATATCAAGCTCTTTTGTCTTGATTTAGTCGATACTTCAAAAGACAACTGGCTAGAGGCAACTAGAGAGAATATGCAAAAAGTCCTAGACGAAAATAGAAAATAAATTTGGCTTTGCAAATTTACAAAGCCCCCTGCTTCTATATCATTATCTATAAAAATTTGATTTTATATACTAGAAATTTTTATCAATAAATTTAAAAAGGTCTAGCTCCCGCTAGACCTAAAAATATTAGCTTGTAGATAAGTTCTTAAGTTCTAAAGACACTAAGTTTTGAATTTAATGCATCTGTCATCTTGTTTAGATGTTCTGCTGCTGAAGCTATCTCTTCGACACTTCTAGCATTTTCAGATGAAATTTGGTTGATATTTGAGATACCTTCCATGATTTCATTTACATTTTTGCCGGTTGCGATGTAGTCTTGCATAGTCTTATCAGACATTGCTATAGCGTTATTCATCGTCTCACTCATAACATTTATAGTTTTTTCAACATCACTTGCCACGTGAGTTAGCTCTTGGATCTGTTTAGAGTTGATACCCATTTGCTCACTGCTATCATTGATCGCTTGAACGATGACATTGATAGTTGCATTTATCTCAGTTAAACTCTTTTGAGTCCTCTCAGCTAGCTGTCTAACTTCATCAGCAACAACGGCAAAGCCACGTCCATGCTCGCCAGCTCTTGCGGCCTCGATAGCTGCGTTAAGTGCAAGTAAATTTGTCTGATCAGCTATATCATTGATAACAACAAGGACTGATTTTACCTGCTCGGCATCACGACTAAGCTGATCGATCTTATCAGCCATTTGATTTTCTACATTAGCAGAGTCAATAATCTGTGCTGATAGCGATCTTATAGCTTCAGTTGCCGTTTTTATATGCGTGCTTGCCTTTTGAAGATCATCTTTGCCAGCTTGAGCTACTGCTAAAGATTCTTTCATATTTTCTTGCATTACTTTACATCTTTGATTTGTCTCTTCTACTATTTCAGTTGATTTTTCTACACGTTTGCCTGTCTGAAGAGATGTGGAACTAAGCTCATTTGCAACGGAGCTATTTTCGCTTGAAAGGTGCTTTGTATCACTTATTAATACCCTTATCCTTTCAATAAAATCATTTATATCTTTACTTATTTTAGCTATCTCGTCTTTACCATAAATAGGAATTTTAATTGTAAAATCAGATGTTATCGCATTTAAATTTGTTCCTAGTCTATCGATAGGACTTGCAACCATCTTCTTAAGCAAGAACATCGAAACAGCTATCAAAAGTAAGGTAACTATGACGCTTGCTATGATGAAATTTTTACTAACTACTTTTAATGGTGTTAAAAAATCATCAGTCACAGCTGAACCTAAAACCATCCAGTCTAGCTTATCAAATGACTCAAAAGCAACTATGCAGTCAACCCCATCAATTATAATAGGCTCAATACCCTTTCCTTTTTTAACAATATTATCCATAGTAGTTTTTAATTCACTACTTAGCTCTTGATTTGCCTTGGTTGGATGAAAGTCAAATTTTCCAGTTTTAGTATTGTAAAGAGAAAAATATCCATGCTTACCAAGTTTCATCTCAGAAAAAGTCTTTTTCATATTGTTTAATCCCTCGGTAGGATCATAACCAACAAATAAAATTCCTATTACCTCGTTATTTTCAATAATAGGATCATAAATACTCATATAGTTGCGTCCAAATAAATTTACAACACCTACATACCTCTCTTTATTCATGATATTTTTATAGGCTTGACCGTTTTTGTCAATCATCGTACCAACAGCTCTACTACCATCAGCCTTCGTCACCGATGTACTAACTCTTAAAAAATTATCACCCGATTTTGCAAAAATCGTTGAAATTCCACCTTTTGTAGCTTTATTAAATTTATCCAGAATATCGTAGTTGTTGTTTAAAATACCATTTTGAGATATTAGATCTATCGCTTCGTATTTGTCAGTCTTGCTCATCTGGTGATTAGTTGAAATTTTTCCGATCATCTCTTTAAAAACACTCATTATTAGCTCTGCACTACTTACATTATCTTTCTCAAATAATTTAACCGTATTCATAGCAAGCTGGACGTTTTGTTCTACTGTCGTAAGCACACCATCTTTTATCTCGCGCTCTAAAATATTTGATGTATATATGACAAAACATGTCATAGATACTGCCAAAACCGTAGCAATCGTTGCTGAAACTTTTACCAAAATGCTTCGTAAATTCATTTTGTTTCCTTTTTTTTCAAAAATTTTCGCCTTGATTATAGCACTATTTTAAATAAACTTTATACAAGAATGCATAATTAATAATAATTAATAAATTATCATTATTATTTTATTCATAAACTATAACTTTTTTGAAATCATTTTAAAAAATTATTTTAAAAACCTTGATAGTATTACTATCAAGGTTAAGTATATTTTTATCACTTTATGTTATAATCTGCCAAAAATTTTAAAAAAAGGAAATCAAAATGGCAGATAAATTTGAATTTCAAACCGAGGTTAATGACCTTCTAAATTTAATGATTCACTCTCTTTACTCAAACAAAGAGATATTTTTAAGAGAGCTTATCTCAAACTCAAACGATGCACTAGATAAGCTAAACTATCTTTGTTTAACTGATGAAAAATATAAAAATCTAAACTATACCCCAAGGATCGATATCAAAATCGATGAAAAAGTCAAAACACTAACTATCAGTGATAACGGCATTGGTATGGATAAAGATGAGCTTATCGCAAATTTGGGCACAATAGCAAGAAGCGGCACAAAAGGCTTTATGAAAAATTTAAGTGGCGATGCAAAAAAAGATAGTTCACTAATAGGCCAGTTTGGTGTTGGCTTTTACTCAGCCTTTATGGTAGCAAACAAGATCGAAGTCATCAGTCAAAGAGCACTTGGCGATAAGGCCTACAAATGGACATCTGATGCAAAAAGCTACGAGATAGAAGAGGCCAGCAAAGAGAGCTTTGGCACTGATATCACTTTGTATCTAAACGATGATGAGTTTGCAAATTCTTGGCGTATTGAAGAGATAGTCAAGAAGTATTCAAACCACATTCCTTATCCTATATTTATGGATAAACAAAGCTATGTCGCTCCAAAAGAAGGCGAAAAAGAAGGCACATATGAGATCAAAAACGAGCAAATAAACAAGGCAAATGCGCTTTGGAGACTAAATAAAGCTAGCCTTAAAGAGCAAGATTATAACGACTTTTATAAGCAAATTTCTCACGACAGTAGCGATCCTCTCCTTTATATTCATACAAAGGCTGAAGGCAAGATCGAGTACTCAACTCTATTTTATGTGCCAAGCACCGAGCCATTTGATCTATTTAGGGTTGATTATCAAAGTGGCGTAAAGCTTTATGTAAAAAGAGTTTTTATCACAGATGATGCAAAAGAACTCTTGCCGCCATATTTAAGATTTATCAAGGGTATCATTGATGTCGAGGATCTGCCATTAAATGTGAGCCGTGAAATTTTACAAGAAAATGCGATCATGAGAAGTGTCAAAGAGCAAAGCGTGAAGAAAATTTTAAGCGAGCTTGCAAAGGTAAAAGATAACGATCGTGAAAAATACATAAAATTTTACAAACTATTTGGTAAGGTTTTAAAAGAAGGTCTTTATGGATTTAGTGCTGAAAAAGAGCAAATTTTAGATCTTTGCCTATTTAAAAGCTCAAGAAGAGACGGACTTATCAGCCTAAAAGAGTACAAAGAAGCGATGAAAGAGGATCAAAAGTCGATCTACTACATCAGTGGTAACAATGAAAATATGCTAAGAAATTCTCCACTTCTAGAAAGCTTTAAGAAAAACGACATAGAAGTGCTTATTATGGACGAAGAGATCGATACGATCGTAATGCCAATGGTCAATGAATTTGACAAAACACCTCTAAAATCAGTCTCACACGCTGATATAAATGACGAGATCAAAAGTGATGAGAAGGTTGATGAGAGCAAGGTTGCAAATACGCTTGTTAAAATGAAAGAAATTTTAAAAGACGAGGTAAAGGATGTAAGACTAAGCTCAAGACTATCAAGCTCGGCTGCGGTGCTAATTTATGACAAAAACGATCCTGATTACGCTATGCAAGAGATGCTAAAACAGATGGGGCAAGGCGCAAATGCTCCAAAAGTTAAGCCTATCTTGGAGATCAATGCTGATCATGAAATTTTTGCCAAACTTGAGAAAAATGAGGCGATGATTTATGACATAGCGCCTTTACTTCTTGATATGGCAAGGCTAAATGAGGGCATGAGCCTAGAAAATCCTGCTAAATTTTCAGAGCTATTAACGAAAGTTATGATAAAAGCTATCTAAATTTATAAAGCCCAAGAGAAATTCTGGGCTTTAACCTACTTCTATAAATTTAATTTCCTATATTTATTGTCTTTATTGCAGTAAAAATTTAATTGTGTAAGTCAAATTTCCCACGCCAAAAGACGTGGGACAAAATTTACGCTATCTTGGTAGCGTCGATGATGTTTAGATCAAGTCCAAGATCTTCAACAGATAGTCCAAGTGCAAGACCTACAAGCTGAGATAGGTGAATGATTGGCTTTCTCACGTTTGAATGGTTTTCATCTTGATATCTCTCTTGGTAGATGTCAAGTTGCATTTGACAAAGTGGGCATGGTGTGACAACTACGTCAGCGCCGTTTTCATCGGCATTATTTACGATCTGGCTTGACATTTTCCTTACAGATGTGCCAGCTGGGTAACTAGCGTGGAAACCACAGCAGTCAAGTCTTTTCTCAAATGGCACAATAGTAGCGCCAAGTGCGCCTACAACGGTTTCAAAGCTCTTTGGGTTGACCGAGCTTTCTCTATTGTGCAGATCTTTTTCAGGCCTTAGACTGTGGCAGCCATAAAATAGCGCTACTTTTAGCCCACTAAGTGGCTTAACAACCTTTGCTCTTAGCGTTTCTACGTTTTGATAAAGCACCCAAAGAAGGCTTGTGATCTCGGTTGAGCCATTATATTTCATATTGCCCTCAGCCAAGAAAGTATTTATACGGCCCTTTGCACCCTTATCAAGTGTAGTTTTGGCTCTTGTTAAAGTTAGCATACAAGTTGAGCATGTCGTAAGCATCGGCATATTCATCTGCTCTGCAAGCGCTATATTTCTAGCATTTGCCACAAGCGTAGCGATAGGATCGACGTCTTGTGCTTGTTGGGCACCACAGCAACTCCAGCCCTCTATCTCGTGAAGCTTCCAGCCAAGTATCGGAGCGATAGCCTCAAGCGACATCTTAGCCTCTTTAGCTGCTTGAGAAAGTACGCATCCTGGGAAAAAAGCGAATTCGTTTTGCATAGTTACTCCTTACTAGCAGCTTTTCGAGCCGCATTTATCATTTTTACTAGATCATCATGTCCTTCAATGTCCTCTTCGCCGAAAATATGAAGCGGATTCATCTTGCCTGCAAGCATTAAATTTGCAGCGATATCCATTTTGCCCATATTTCTAAACACTCCCTCAGAGCGAAGTGCAAGCTTGATCTCATTTAGCCTGCCTGAGCCATCAACTAGATCGGTTAAAAACGCCTCAGCGTGATCTGGTCCCATACCATCATCAAAGCCTTTTTGTATAGCCATAATGCGAAGATCAGTTATATCTTTGCATGCGCTTATGCCTTTTGGACAGCGATCAGCGCACTCTTGGCACTTTACACACATCCAAAGGCCATTATCTATAGCTGGCTTTAAGTGCGGCATAGGATCTTTGTTGCGTGAGTCAAACGCCGCTCTATAAGCATGCACAAATACAAATGGCTGCATATAGTCGCTTGCATCAGCTTCTAGTTTATTACACTCGCTAGCGCACGCTCCGCAAAGTATACAGTCCCATTCAAGAGCTACTTTGTCATACTCTTTTTGACTTTGCTTACAGCCTTTTTCTGCGCTAAATTCTGACTTAGCAGTGATACTAGGCTTAATCTTGCGTAAATTTTCAATACTTGGTTCCCAGTCCACCATGAGGTCTGAGATCACTTTAAAATTTCCAAGTGGAGAAATTCTTATGCTCTCTGGATTGTCATACTCAGCCAAAAGCTCATTCATCTTCGTATCGCAAGCTAGATATGAGTGGCCATTTACTCTAACAGCACACGCTCCACATATCGCTGAGCGGCAAGATGCTGTGAAATTTAACGTCGCATCCTTTTTTTGTTTGATATCAAGAAGCACTGTTAAAAGAGTTTTGCCTTTGATCTCTTCATTTGTTAGCTCATAAGTTGATTCATATTTTTTAGTTCCGTCAAAGCGGTCGATAATAATTTTCATCCTAGCTCCTTACTCTGGTTTCTTGCCATCAAGTGAAAATATGCCTGTCACAACGTCTTTGTAGCCAAGTTCGAGCTTGCCGTCATTTAATGTAACGATGCTGTGTTTTAAGAAATTCGCATCATCTCTTTTTGGATAGTCTTCTCTTGTGTGAGCGCCACGGCTCTCTAGGCGTTTTTGCGCTGCAAGACAGGCTGCACGAGAAAGGAGAATAAGGTTGCCAAGCTCGACATAGTCTGTAAAGGCAGTGTTCATTACTGGATTTTTATTTGGCACTTTTATGGTGTCGTATTTTGCTTGGATAGCTTCAAGGTTTTTAGAGAGCTGATCTAGCTTGTCGCCTGTTCTAAAAATTCCCATTAAATCCCAGTTATTTTTACCAAGCTCCTCGCGAAGCGCATACATATCGTTTACACCACCCTCACCTGTTGCTATGGCTTTAAATTTATCATGCCACATTTTAGCTAGCTCTGAAGTTTTTTTACCACTTGCAAATTTAGCATCTTTTGCGTATGCACCAGCACCTTTTCCAGCTAGATCGCCGGTGACCACTGCGTCAGTTAGGCTGTTGCCACCAAGGCGGTTTGCACCGTGGATAGATACGCATGAGGCCTCGCCGCCTACATAAATTCCAGGAATTTTTGTGCTCATATCATCAAATTTAGCCACTTCGATACCGCCCATTGAGTAGTGAGCTGTCGGACGGATAGGCACTGGCTGCTCGACTAGGTCGATGTTTTGAAAGAGCATCGCTGTATGGCGAATTTTTGGAAGCTTTTTCATGATATTTTCTTTACCAAGGTGGCGAACGTCGCAAAGCACGTAAGAGCTCATGCCCTCACCAAAGCCCCTGCCCTCGCGAATTTCTGTCTCGATAGCACGAGCGACGACGTCACGAGGAGCAAGCTCCATCTTTTCGTGATAGTTTTTCATAAAGCGCTCGCCCTTGTTATTTAGCAAGTATCCGCCCTCGCCGCGAGCGGCTTCTGTGATAAGTGTGCCGCCGTTTTGAACACCGGTTGGGTGAAACTGGATCATCTCAGGGTCTTCAAAGCCAAGACCAGCACGAAGAGCTACTGCAATGCCGTCGCCTGTTGCTATAAATGGAACTGAAGTGCGGTTATAGAAAATTCTAGTATATCCGCCAGTTGCGATGACAAGTGACTTGCAAAGGACTGGGTAAATTTGACCATCTTGGATATTACGAAGTACGACACCTTCGACCTTGCCATCTTCAAGGCCTATCTCAAGTAGCTCATGATCCATTAGAAATTTAACACCAGCTGTGATCGCATCGTCCAAGCACGCATGCATCAAAACGTGGCCAGTTTTATCAGCTGCGTAGTTACAGCGTTTTTTGCTAGCGCCACCCATAAAGCGAAATGCAACATCGCCATTATCTTTACGAGATATGTCGCCATTATCTATACGAGAAAAGAGCATACCGTTGTGATCTAGCTCATGGATGACCGCGCCTGCTGCCTCGCAAAATTTCACTACAGCATCTTGGTCAGCAAGATAGGCCGCACCTTTTACAGTATCGTAGGCGTGAAGCTTGAAGCTATCGCCATTACTAAAGTCAGTAACTCCGTTTATGCCGCCCTCTGCCATACAGGTTGCATTGCGAGATGGCATCATTTTTGTAGCAACTACGACTGTTAAATTTGGATTTTGTTTACGAACAGCTGTTGCTGCACGAAGTCCTGCGCCGCCAGAGCCAATTATCAGCACATCCACAGATGGCAAGCCATTTTCATTGCCTTTTGGCAACTCACCAGCAAAAACATTGGTCGCGCCAGCCGTTGTAGCTAGCGCACCTACGCTGATACAGGCACTTTGTAGAAATTCTCTTCTAGTAAATTTTTCACTCATTGATAACTTCCTATTTTGATAAATTTCTAGCGTATAAAACGCACCGCAAGTTCATTTTCTTACTTTTTTTTAAAATAAGTATATTAATTAAAAAATTAATGATATAACTTTACATCAAAATTACTTAAATTTTACATAAAATTTATTTTTAGATTTTATATGTGAAATAAATTTGCTAAAACTACCAGTAAATGGCTATTTTTGTAAGGTTTAATTATTTTATAAAATAAAATTTGTATTTTTTATGTTAAAAAGATAAAAATAAATAAAAAGACCTATTCAGCGTATTTTTAACAAAAATATTAAATATTTATAAATAAAATGAACTAATATGTAAAAATAGGATAAAAATTGTTTTATTATCAAAAAAGCTAAATTTATAACTTTACGTAGTATATTCGACCGTAGTGTCTGACTGAGATGATCCAGTTTAAATTTAGATCAAATATCTCAACATCATCTAGTGACGGATACCAAATATCGCTAAAAAATTTAGATAGATCATCAAAATGTAAAATATCAATACTCTCAAATTTATTAAAATTTATGCAAATTTCATTCGGTGTGGCAATGTCAAGATCGCTGAAAGCAGCAGTTAGGTCAAAATTTACTTCGTCCGCACTAAAGCCATCAAGCTTGCTAAATTTTTCCATTTTAA